>JAZQTZ010000095.1:0-14944 GCA_045631105.1 Acutalibacteraceae bacterium | reverse complement strand
ACGAAGGTCAACGAGCATAAGGTGGTTGTCTGTACCGCCTGAAACAAGGTCGATACCTCTTGAAAGGAGACCCTTTGCAAGAGCTGCGGCATTCTTGACGATATTTTCCTGATATACCTTGAAAGAAGGATCAAGTGCTTCGCCGAAGCATACTGCTTTTGCGGCGATTATATGCATAAGAGGACCGCCCTGATTACCGGGGAAAATTGCCTTGTTGATTGCGGGAGCAAGCTCTGCGGTTGAAAGAATAAGACCGCCTCTGGGACCTCTTAATGTTTTGTGAGTTGTTGTTGTTACGATGTCTGCATAGGGTACGGGTGAGGGATGAAGTCCCGCTGCAACAAGACCTGCAATATGAGCCATATCAACCATGAAATAAGCTCCTACTGACTTTGCAATCTTGCCGATACGCTCAAAATCAATGATTCTGGGATATGCCGATGCACCTGCAACGATGAGCTTGGGTTTAACTTCGTTTGCAATCTTTTCAAATTCATCGTAATCGATAAATCCGTCATCGTTAACGCCGTAAGGAACAAACTTATAAAGCTTACCGCTTGCGTTTACGGGTGAACCGTGGGTAAGGTGACCGCCGTGAGCAAGATTCATACCCATAACAACGTCACCGGGTTCAAGAATTGCGGCATAAGCTGCCATGTTTGCCTGAGCACCCGAATGAGGCTGAACATTGGCTGCCTCTGCACCGAAAAGCTTCTTTGCACGCTCGATTGCAATGGTTTCAACAACGTCAACGCATTCGCAGCCGCCGTAGTATCTCTTTCCGGGATAACCCTCCGCATACTTATTGGTAAGAACACTTCCCATTGCCGCCATAACTGCGGGAGAAACAATGTTTTCGGAAGCGATAAGTTCAAGATTTCTTCTCTGTCTGTTAAGCTCAGCCTGCATTGCAAGACCGACTTCTTCATCGCACTTTATAACGGGAGCAATTGTATCGATATATTCTGAAAACATATAAGGACACCTCTTTCATCATTTTTCCGATATTATCATATCATAAAAATAAAATAACTTCAACTGTATTGTTAACAAAAAATACTTGTATTATCGAAATAAATAGGTTATACTGTATGATATTACAGTTAAAAGGAGACGGACAAATGGATCCTATCAAGGTTGATTTTTCCAAAAAAGACAGCGGAAGGAAAAACGAAATCGTTATTCCTCCCGAAAAAGCAGGTCTTAAGATTGTTCTCAGCATTCTCTGCACACTTGTTTTTGCAGCGGTTGCATTTTATGTTATGGTGCCTGCAATTAACCTGAAGTCCTATGACTTCTATCTTTACCTCGGACTTTGCGCCGCATCATATGTTGTTTTTAACGGACTTTTCGCAAATGTTATGGGTAAACCCGAATACACACCCTTCGTCAAGAAGCAGGCAATCGTGCCCGGAATTGTTATCGGTGTTCTTCTTGTTACCGTTGCAATCGGATATCTTGTTTCATGCGAATTCTTCAGAGCTGCAAGCTACAGCGAAATCATTGATGTACGCACCGACTCAAACTTCTCCGAAGAAATTCAGGAGCAGGATGCCGCAAGCTTCAGCCAGATTCCCAAGCTTGACGAAGAAGCTGCAGCACAGCTCGCAACAAGAGCTCTCGGCGTTCTCGAAGAAAAGGGATATGTTTCACAGTTTACCGTTTATCCCGAATACACTCAGATAAACTATAAAGAAACTCCCGTAAGAGTTGCTCCTCTTCAGTATGCAAACATCATCAAGTGGTTCACAAACACAAAGAACGGTTTCCCCGGCTATGTTGTTATCGATATGGCTAACGAATCAACAGAATTCATCGAAACCGCAGAAAGCATCAGATATTCACCCGCAGAGCATTTCAACAAACTCCTCAAGCGTCACCTTCGCTTTGAATATCCCACATTTATGTTTGCGGATGCAACATTCGAAATCGACGACGAAGGCAATCCCTATTGGATTTGCGCACGCCTTGATAAAACAATCGGTCTTTTCGGCGGTACTGATGTAATCGGTGCAGTTGTTGTTAAGGCTGACAGCGCAACAGGCGAAAGCGCATATTATACAATCGACGAAATCAAGAACAGCACAGAACTTCAATGGCTTGACAGAATTTACGATTCAGATCTTATCGTCCAGCAGTATAACTTCTACGGTAAGTATCAGAACGGTTTCTGGAACTCAATCCTCGGTCAGAGAGATGTTATCACAACAACCGCTAACTACAACTACATCGCCAAGGATGACGACGTATGGATGTATACAGGCGTTACTTCCGTAACCTCCGACCAGTCAATCACAGGTTTCGTTCTTGTTAATCAGAGAACCAAGGAAGCTATTTACTACAGAGTTACAGGCGGTACAGAGTATTCAGCTCAGCAGGCTGCCGAAGGTAGAGTAAAGGACCTTGGCTACGATGCAACCTTCCCGCTTCTTCTCAACATCGGCGGCGAGCCCACTTATTTCCTTTCGCTTAAGGACGACAGCAACATCGTTCAGCAGTATGCTCTTATCAACGTTGCTCAGTATAACAACAACAAGATGGGCGCAACCGGCACAGACCTTTCAAAGTGCCTTGCAAGCTATGTTTCCGCGCTCAAGGAAAGCGGCATCAAGGTTGATATCGATCCCGATGCAGTTGTTGATCCCTCAACAAAGCCCTCCGACGAACCTGCAAAGGATGTTCTTACAGCATCGGGCACAATCACCGACATCAGAACAGCAGTTATCGGCGGCAACAGCTATTACTATATCAAGCTCGATTCAAACGCAGCTTATTTCTCAATCGCAGCATCAAAGAATGAAACCGTTGTTATTCTCAACAAGGGCGACAGCGTAACCGTAACCTATTCAGGCGAAGGCGCAATTATTGATGCAGATTCAATCAAACTTAACTAACAGAAAGAGCCGTCGCATATGCGGCGGCTTTTTAAGGTGAAACAATGGAATTTTACGAAAACAAACAAGAGCCCGAAAAGGCGGTGCTTATTGCCGTTGACACGGGCGAATATGACTGCGAGCTTTCTCTCGATGAACTTGAAGAACTCGCAAAAACCGCAGGTGCAGAGGTTATCGGCAAGCTCTGGCAGAAGCGTGACAAACCCGATTCCGCAACATTTCTCGGAAGCGGCAGACTTGAAGAATTATCCGAATTCTGCGAAAACAATGAAATCGACCTTGTTATTGCAGATAGCGAGCTTTCACCCTCTCAGCTTCGCAACATCGAAAAAGAAACAAAGGTCAGAGTTATCGACAGAACAACCCTCATCCTTGATATCTTTGCCGACAGAGCACGAAGCAACGAAGGTAAGCTTCAGGTTGAACTTGCCCAACTTCGCTATTCTCTTCCAAGGCTCACAGGTCAGGGCACAAAGCTTTCACGTCTAGGCGGCGGTATCGGCACAAGAGGTCCCGGTGAAACAAAGCTTGAAAGCGACAAACGTCATATCAGACGCAGAATCAAGTCGCTCGAAGATGAATTTGAAGCTCTCGAAAAAAGAAGAACTCTTGCAAGAGCAAGGCGTGAAAAAGACGGCGTTGAAACCGTTGTTATTGTCGGCTATACCAACGCAGGAAAATCAACTCTTATGAATGCGCTCACCGAAGCAGGTGTTCTTGCTCAGGATAAGCTTTTCGCAACCCTTGACCCTACTTCAAGAGCCTTGACTCTTCCCGACGGCAGAAAGGTTATGCTCATCGACACGGTAGGATTCATCCGCCGTCTGCCGCATCATCTTGTTGAAGCATTCAAATCAACGCTTGAAGAGGCTGCCTGCGCAAAGGTCATTCTCAATGTATGCGACGCATCTGATCCCGAATGCTCTGAGCACATCAAGGTCACAAACGACCTTCTTGAAGAACTCGGATGCGCAGGAAAACCCGTTATTCCCGTTTTCAATAAATGCGACAAACCCGAAGCAAAAGAAAATCTTCTTTTCGAACCGAATTCCGTTATGATTTCCGCTCTTGAAGAAAAAGGATTGGATAAACTCCTCGATGCAATCTCGAAGGCTCTGCCTCCCACAAGAGCGAAGGCAAAAATGCTCATCCCCTATTCCGACGGCTCGGCAGCGGCAATTCTCCGAAAGGACAGCATTATAAACGTTGAAGAATACAGAGCAGACGGTCTTTATTTTGAACTCGTTGCCGATGTTGCAATGATTGACCGTTATCAGAAATACTGCATCTGATTCTCCGCCAAAATCGTTCATCGTTTTTTTACACACGAATGCTTGACAAGTAAATACCGTTAATATATAATATTTGTGAACAGTCATCAAATCTGTTCAACCAAAATTTTACGGATAAAAAATTAAGGGGGACTTTAAAATGGACGTTACAGGTTTCGCAGAACTTATGACAACAATTCTTGAAGGAATTGCTAACCTCGACCTCAAAACAATCAATTTTGATTCTCTTGGTCAGCTCCTTGACCTTGTTGCTCCTGTATGGAATCCCATTTGGGAGTACGTTGAGGGCTTCCTCATGGATATCTTCTATGCTGCATAAGTAAAAACAAAGGGTCTGTGTTTTTCACAGACCTTTTTATTTTATATGTATATAACAAAAACCGGCGTGTCAAACGACACACCGGTTAATTTTTTTATGCTTTTGCTTCTTCTTTTTCAGCAGCCTTTGCTTCAAGAGCTTCAGTCATCATCTGACGGATAACAGCCTTATCTGTTCCTTTTTCAACAAGTTCAAAATACTCTTCTGCGGGGATACCGCCAACGAAGCACTGCTTATACTTAACGTCAACGCCCTTAACTGCAATGATGATGTTGATTGCAAGAAGGAGAGCGAGAGCACCGATATAAACGAAAATACCGAAGCCGATTTTTCCGCTGATGAAATCAGGGAATACAGCTGAAATGTTGCTTGCGAAAACATTGAAGAAGATGGGTGATGCAACTGCAAGAGCAATTGTGATAATGTTGAGAGTGATGTTTCTGGGGTTACCCTTGGGTGAGCAAGCAAGCATGAGCATAAGAAGGCTGACAACAATGAATACCACCGAAAGAAGGAGGCAAACGAGAGCGCCTGCATAACCGATGAAGCTTGTTCCTACAATACCTGAACCAGTCATGGTAAGGAGTGCATCAATATCAAGAGATGTGATAATATTAACAAGGTCGATAAGACCGATGTTCTTTGTTACCTCTTCAATAAACGGACCGCTGTATGTAATTGAGCAGAGGGGAAGCAACAGAGTTGCTATGGGAAGAATGGAGAGAATGATTCTGACAATTGTAAGCTTCGAACCTACGAAAGAAGCCTTAAGTCTGTCTATTCTCTTCTGGAGTTTTGCGTGCTCTGCTTCAGCAGCGTCTGCTTCGTCGAGAAGTCTTTCTTCCATTCCATAATATACAAGGTTAACACCGCAACCGGGGCAGTTGGGTTTCCAATCAAATAATGTAAGCTTTCTGCCGCACTTAGGACACTTTGCCATAATTTCTCCTCCAAACAGAGTTATTATCATAGTATAGTATATTTTAACATAATACACATATTAAATCAATTGTAAACTATAACTAAAAAGCCGTTAACATTTTCAGCCATATTGACGATTGATTTATGTTAATCCGCCATCCGCAGTTATAACCTGAGCTGTCACATAATCCGAATCTCTGCCTGCAAGAAACGAAACAACCCCTGCGATTTCTTCGGGGGTGCCGAATCTTCCCATAGGAATTTCTTCGGCAAATGCTTTTTTATCCTCATCGGAAAGATTGGAATTCATCTTGGTATCAATCGCACCGGGCGCAACGCAATTCACCTGAACATTGCTCGGAGCAAGTTCCCTTGCAAGAGCCTTTGTCAGCCCGATAACAGCCGCCTTTGTTGCGGAATAAACCGTTTCGCAGGATGCTCCGCAAATTCCCCACATGGATGAAATGTTGATAATCTTTCCGCTTTTCTGATTAACCATATACGGCACGGCACATTGGCAGCAGTTGAAAACTCCCTTGAAATTGACATCGGTTATTCTGTCAAATTCTTCTTCGGTTATATCCGTAAAAAGCTTCTGCTGAGCCATGCCTGCATTATTTACAAGCACAGAAACGCCGCCGAAAAATTCGGTGGCGTCTGCAAATGTTTTTTTAACTGAATTCATATCGGAAACATCGGTTTTATAGATACGGTACTCTGCTCCTGAAAGAGCAAGCTTTTTTTCGAGCTCTTTTATGCCGTTTTCGTCGGAATAATAGCAGGCGGCAATATCAAATCCGTCTTTTGCAAGGCGAAGAGCAATTTCGCTGCCTATTCCGCCCGATGCACCCGTTATCAATGCACACTTTCTCATTGCTTATTTGTTGTTGCGGGAGCGACGCCCGAAAGAGCGGCGAAATCCGAACCGATGAACTTTGTCATATCAATATATCCCGAGGGAACTCTGAGCTTCGAAGAATCTGTCTTATCTGAAACTGTGTTGAATTCCATGATAGTTGTGTTTCCTTCGGGGTCGGTTGCTTCCATTCTCTTTATTTCGTTCTTGGAATAGTAATATTTGACTGTTGAGCCTTCGCTCTCATAAACGTCGCAGATATACTTTTTGCCGTTATATTCAACTTCGTTGCTGGAGATATAGTTTGCTTCGGTATCTTTTTCAAGCATTTCCGTATCAAAAATATTTCCGAGTTCTTCAGCGGGCATTGTCATATAAGCTCTCATGCCGGGAACGATAAGATAGCATTTCTTATCACGAACAAGGAATGCCATTCTCATAGAGCCTTCGCCATCGATAGGCATAGCTGTTTCGAAATACATTTTATCGCCGTCACGGACAACATGCATGGGAACGATGGTTTCTTCACCGTTGTTTTGGCTTTTGATAACCATATCAATGGTGAATTTTCCGCTTTCAAGAATATCGGTATATCTCTTTTCGATATCTTCATGCTTGGGGTTGCCGTTAACATCAACCTCAACTTCTATCTTCTCAAAATTATCTTCGGGAATAAGCTGATCGGAAATTTCAAGTTCGGGAACTGTGAGCGATTCATCAACAAGATTTTCAAATGCATCAGGGTCATTGAAAGTGTTGAGGAAGGATTCTTCTTCGGGAGTAAGCGCCTGTTCTCCTGACACAGGAGCCTGAGTTGTTGTTTTGCGAACCTTTGTTGTTGCAACAATAACATCCTTATGCTTAACGGTCACCTTGTTTCCGTTGCTGTCCTCATAATAATAAACAACATCTTTGTCACCGTTGTTTCCGCCGTTAATATTTCCTGCAGGCTCGGTTTTGAGTTCATGTGTGACGCCTTCATCGTCAACAACATAAACCTGGCTTTCATAAACAAATTCGCTGTCCTGCGGAAGCTTCTTACATGAGGCAAAGCTCATGAGCACCGCAAAAACCAAACCGATTGCTATTATGTTTCTTTTCATATGTTATCCTCCGTTTAAGGTGAATGCTCCGTCGGGAGCGTGCTTCTAATATAGAATAACCTATTTCACACATTAAATCAAGTATAGAAATGTAATATTTGTTAACAAAATTGTAAAGCTTTTGTTGACAAATTATGTCCCTGCGGTTTTTTTGAATTCAAAGCACGGTTTTTTATAAAAAGCTCTTGCAAAAAAAATAAAATTATCATATAATATCTTGCAAGCAATTCAATTGGATATCCGTGCTACTGTGGCTCAGTTGGTAGAGCAGCGCATTCGTAATGCGCAGGCCGTCGGTTCGAGTCCGACCAGTAGCTCCACGAAAGAACTTAACAGGCGTTAAGTTCTTTTTTAATAAAATCATGCAAGCGGTGTTGTTATGTCAAAAATCAAAAACTTTATAAAAAGCGAAATTGTTCTCATTATCTCATTTATTCTCGCAGCCGTTTCGGCGTTTATCGTTACACCGAGCGCAGACTATATCGGCTATATCGATTTCCGCACCCTCACCCTGCTTCTCTGCCTCATGGCTGTTATGGCAGGTTTGGGCGGGCTCGGCGTTTTCAGCTTTCTTGCCTCAAAGCTGCTCCGTTTTGCATCAACAACACGGAGCCTGACTCTCTGGCTCTGTCTGCTTTGTTTCTTCTCGTCAATGATAATAACAAACGATGTTGCGCTCATAACTTTCGTGCCGTTTTCGATTGTTGCGCTGAAGCTTTCGGATTGCAAAAAGCTTCTCATTCCCCTCATAGTTCTCGAAACGGTTGCCGCAAACCTCGGCAGCATGCTCACTCCCGTCGGAAATCCGCAGAACCTCTATCTTTTCTCCGCGTTCAACATGACGGTCGGTGATTTCTTCCTGACCGTGCTCCCCTATGCGGCACTTTCGCTTGTTTTGATTGTTATTTCAGCATTCTTCATCAAGAAAGAAAAAATCTCCGTTACCGCCAACGAAGAAACAGACAGCATTAACGGAAAGTTATGCTTAATATATGCCGTTCTTTTTGCGATATCCATCCTCACCGTTTTCAGACTCATCCCCTATGAATTAACGCTCGCAGTTTCCGTTGCTGCAATACTCGTTTTTGACCGAAAAGCCCTCGCCAAAATTGACTGGTCATTGTTGCTTACTTTCGTTTTTCTTTTTATATTCATCGGCAACCTCAAAAACATCCCTTCAGTCAACGATTTTCTCGGCAAAACAGTAAGCGGCAATGAAGTTTTGGTCGGAATTGCGGCAAGTCAGATTTTCTCAAATGTCCCTGCCGCCATACTTCTTTCGGGTTTCACCGACAGCATAAAGAATCTTCTCATCGGTGTCAACCTCGGTGGTCTCGGAACATTGATTGCATCAATGGCAAGCCTTATTTCATTCAAGCTTATCGCCAAGGAAAAAATTTCATCCGGCAAGTATATCCTTGCTTTCACCGCCGTCAACATTGTTTTTCTTGCTTTCAACATTGCGCTTTGGCTTGTTATAAGATAAAATCGCAAAAAGCAATTGACAAAGACATCTATATCTGTTAATATATTTGAGTTGCAAATCAAATATACGGAGAGTTGTCCGAGTGGTCGAAGGTGCAGCACTCGAAATGCTGTGTGGGGAAACTCACCTAGGGTTCGAATCCCTAACTCTCCGCCAGAAAAAGGAACAGATACCTTTATGGTGTCTGTTCCTTTTTTCTTTGCAGGTTTCAAGTGGGATTTGAAAGATGTTCCTCGCAGTTGAAACATTGAATCAACTGCGGGGGAATGCAATTATTTTTCAAAGTCGTAATATACGGCGGTGCCGTCTCCGCCGCATTCTCTACAGGAATATCTGCCGACACCGTTACATTTTGTGCAAGTGTAGGAAGAATAGGATTTCTCGCCCCAGTCGCCGTGTTCATACCAGGTTACTGAACATTTGCCGCTGCCGTTGCAGGTAGAGCAAGAATATCTGCCTCTGCCTCGGCAGGAGCCGCAAGTTTTTGTTACTTTATATTTATTGCAAAGCGTTTCAAAATCAGCTGAGTATTTTTCGAACTCATCATAATTTTCCACGCGCTCACGAACTCTTTTTTCGAATTCATCTGTTTCTGAAAGCTTGAGCGAATCTAATTTATCGCATATGCCGTTGTATTGTTCAACAGAGGTTATTTTTGTTTGAGGCTCAAGAGCGCTGATGCCTGCGCTGATTTCTTCAGCACGGTCAATCAGAATCAGTTCGGCATCTGCCTTAACTTTTGCGACCGTATCTTCTTTTGTATAGAAAATTCTCGTGATGAAGCCTTGCTCTTCGTAGTATTCATCAAACTCTGCTATTTTTTCAAATATTTCTTCATCAACGGGTTCCTCGGCTAATCTGTCAGCTTTGTTATTGACAAACTGTGCATCATAAATTCCGTAACCGCTCAGAGCGACGGCGGGAATAATAATAACAGCTACCGAAAAAGCAACAATTGTTGCGGCAATCTTTTTCTTGAGAGAGCTTTCAATCGAGAACTCTTTTTGTTTTTTGAAATTGTTTTTTAGAGTGTTGATATTGCTTTTAAGTAAAGCGCCTGACCCCAACGCAAGAAGAGCGCCTAAACCTGCAATGATTAAGCCGACCTTCGGGTTGTCATATGACATAACGAGAATTCCTGCAACGAAAACACCTGCAAAAATAAGGAAGAGTGCCAGAAAAACTCTGAAACCCGTAACCAGAGAATTCCCGTATTTGACAAAGTCTTCTTTGTATATCTTAGCATATCTTTCTGCATCACCGACAGAAAGAAACCATGTGTGGTTGAATTTCAAGGCGCTTTCTGCTCTGTTGGCTTCACACCAATGAATAATTCTTTCTTCAGGGATTTTTGTTTTTTCAGCCGCTTCTTTTGCTGAAATTTTGTTAGAAAATCTATTTTTGTGACTATTGACATATTCGGCAGTGATGCCCCATTTTCCGTTTTGTTTGACAGCTGCTTCTATAGTTCCGTCTTCGCACCATTTGAGAAGTGTTTCTTCGGAAATATTCATTTTTTCAGCCGCTTCTTTAACTGTAAAATAAACCATAATAACCACCTTTATTTTATAATTTGTGATTTTACAGTATTTAATTATATCACCATGAATGTTTTTGTCAACCGAAGGCGGATATTACGCACTTAAAATTAAACGCATTGTGAAGAAACAAGTTCACTGTACCACTCAACACACCATCAGACAGGAAAAAGTCATTGCAGCGTCAGCAGTGATGGCTTTTTGTTTTGGTAGGGATTCGAAAGCCTGTTAAAACATTCCTGGGACAAAATCTTTTGAAAAACACTTATTTTATCGAGTCTTGTTTTTAACATCAAATTATATTATAATCACGAAAATTGTTTCGGAGGTTATTATGAATAAAAAATTGTTTTAGGCACTTTGGGAGTTGGCGCAGCTATTTTGGCAATTATTTTGGTTGTAAATATTTTTATGGGTTTATACGATAAGAAAAAATGCGAGGAGTATCAACAACTGATAGGCGGAACTTCTTACAGTGCCTTTGATATCAACCAAACCAAAAATCACGGCAAACAGAAAAAGAACAGATACCCATACGGTGTCTGTTCTTTTTGTTTTCAGAAATCAAGAGGGGATTAGAAGGAGCAAATATTTTGGGGCGATTATGTTGACTTAAAAAACAAATTAATATATGATAAATATAAATCTATAAGGGGCGTGGAAAAATGTTTTGCAAAAAATGCGGTTCTGAAATTCCAGAAGGAAAAAAGTTTTGTGCTGATTGCGGTACAGCTGTAAACAGTGAAGAAAAAAATAAAAAAACCGCCTTAATTATTGTTTCTTGTGTGGCGGTTATAGCAATTGTCGGTGTGATAGTTTTGGGCATTAAGCTTGCAAGCGTAAATAAAGAGAAGCAAACAACAACTACTGCCACCATCACCACAACAACCACTACAAAGCTTTCAACAACAGCAACAACCGAGGCACCTACCACTGCCGAAACAACAACCGAAGCAACAACAAAGAAATCGACTACAACAAAAAAACCGACCGTTTCCGAACCAATTATCCCTGATCCCGGTGCATATCTCAGACTTGCACGAAATGAAGACGGTATCTTCGGTTCTGATGATAATCCCTATTATGTTATTTCTTACCGAACAGATTTAAGCTATCCTCAGGCACTGCAGGAATATATAACATTAATTTCAGATGAGCGGTATCCATTTAAGCTGGTCAGTACTCACGAAAGTTATTTTTCTTCCAGTTATGAATATTATTTCAATTACACCGGTCAAAAAGATATACCGAACGTTGCTCAAATCGGAAAAAACGAACCCAGTTGTGATCTTGTAGTTAGTATTTCCTATTTCCCCGCTGATGAGCCCGGCGAATACGATGAAGCATATCTGTCACTAAGATTCAGCCCTGATGCTCCTTTCAAATTGGTTGATCCCGGTAAACGCACATCATTCATCCTCAGGGACCTGTCATACTTGTCTTAGCTCATTCAGACTTCGGCAAATGTAACTAAGATAAAAATGTAATTCAGCATATTGAATGCGGCAAAAGATTTGTAACCGATATAGAAATAATTGCTTTTGCAAAAAATATTTAATATTTCTTTTGAAGAGCTTTTGTTGAAATAATATTCAATGTATTATCTAAACAACCATTAGACAGAAAAGCCGCTGTTAAATCAGCTGCTTTTTTCAACCTGTTACAGCTACTCGTAATAACAAGGGTGATTATATGGAAATCCTTAAAATCAATCAGATAATCAATGCAGATTTCAAGGTCTGCAAGAAAAGTCCCGTCATAAAGCCCTGGGGAGGTTCGATTGTTGTTGCCGACCCATCTCTCCTCACGCCTGACATCAGTCACGACGGCAAGTGGCATATGTTTTTCCACACAACTTTCGGAATATGGCATTTCAGAAGCAATGACGGCGTTTCATTTGAAAAAGTGAAAAAAATCGCAAACAGAGCCATGCGCCCGAACATAAACTATATCGACGGAAAATATTATCTTTTCTACGAAAGAACAAGACCGCTCATCATGAACGGTCTGAACGTTATAAATGCGGTCAAGTGGAAATCGGAAATTTATGTTATCGAAAGCACGGATTTGAAAAACTGGTCAAAACCCGCACCCGTTATCACGAACACCCGTGAATTTGAAAAAAGCGAAAGAGGGATGTCGATTTCGAACCCGTTTCTTCTGCGTAAAAACGGCATTAACAGGCTTTATTATTCATGCGGTCTGACATTCATAAAAGACTGCGGTTTCTGTGAGCCGACACACATAAATTACGCCGAAAGCAAAGAAATTACAACGGGCTATATTTCGGCTGAAAAACCGATAATTTCACCCGATAAAAACGACCCTTATCTCAATCTCTGCAGCGGATGTCTTAAGGTTTATAAACTCGCCGACGGTTACATCGGAATTCAGAACGGCATCTATGAACGTGACGGAAAAAGCCACTCTGCAATTATCCTCCTGACCTCTACCGACGGTCTTTCGTTCAAGTTTGAAAAGGTGATAATCGAACCTGCCGTTGTTGACGGAAAGGATTGGATGAAGCAGTTTGTTTATGCAAGCCATCTTGTGAAACACGGCAATAAGCTCCGCATTTATTTCAACGCAAGAGATACCTCGGACATGCTCAGAGGCAGAGAATGCATCGGCTTCGCAGAAGCGGAAATTATATAACAAAACGGCTTGCATTTCTGCAAGCCGTTTTCATTTTAATCTTCGTCTTCTTCCTTATCCGCTTCGGGTTTTGGAAGAATTTCAACCTTGATTTCGTCCATTCTGCGCTCTTCAATTGCAAGAACGGTGAACTTAAGGTTTTCATATTCAGCAACTATCGGTTCATCGGTAACTTCTTCGGGAAGATATCCGAGAAGACTGATAACAAATCCGCCGAGAGTATCATAATCACCCTCGGGAAGCTCAACTCCGACAAGCTCGTTAACTTCGTCGATATCTGTTGTTCCGTCAATGGTGAAAGTTGTTTCATTTATCTGCTTGATTTCTTCTTCCTCATCATCATATTCATCCTGAATATTGCCGACGATTGATTCAAGCACGTCTTCAAGAGTAACGATACCCGCCGTACCGCCGTATTCATCAACAACAACGGCAAACTGGGTTCTGCTCTTGTTCATAGCCTCAAACAAATCTCCGCAGGACTGAGTTTCGGGAACATAGAGAGCCTTTCTCATAACCTGGGCAATTGTTAAATCCGAGGGAATATTATGTCCGACATATTTCAGCAAATCCTTGGCATAGAGAACACCCACGATGCTGTCGGGATCGTCTTCATAAACGGGGATTCTGGAATAGCCGTTTTCTATTGCGAGTTCCGCAACTTCTTCAAGTGAACGGGTCACTTCAATTGCGGTCATTTCTGTTCTGTGGGTCATGATATCGCCTGCATCAAGGTCGTCAAATTCGAAGATATTGTCAATCATTTCTTTCTGAGTGTCTTCGATAACACCTTTTTCGCCGCCGACATCAACCATCATTCTGATTTCTTCTTCGGTAACTTCTTCTTCATCTGCATTGGGGTCAAATCCGAAAAGACGGACAACTGCATTTGTTGAAAGAGAAAGCACCTTAACGAACGGTTTCATTGCGGATGCGATGAAAGTGAGAATTCCCACAACCTTGTATGAAACCTTTTCGGGAATCTGCATACCGATTCTCTTGGGTGCGAGTTCACCGAGAACAAGTGAGAAGTATGATGTGATAATTGTGATAACAACGATTGATGCGCCGTTGATGATTCCGAGGGGAATCACATCTGCAACCGCTGTTTTTGCAAGAGCGTTTGTGAGCATATCGGCAAAGTTCTGTGATGCAGAAGCCGAAGTAAGGAATCCTGCGAGCGTTACGCCAATCTGAATGGTGGAAAGGAATCTGCTCGAATTTTCCGTGAGCTTCACAATCTGTTTTGCTTTTTTGTCGCCTTCTTCGGCAAGACGCTGCATCTTTGTGTCATTAAGCGAAATGATTGCAATTTCACTCATTGCGAAAAACGCATTGACAATGATAAGTACAAAAAGAAGCAGTACTTTGAGCACGATAGAAAGGGGGTCGGTTGAAATTTCAGCTGCGGTTGCCGCTAACTGAATCGCAGGGGAGGGGTCATCCATTTTGGATTTACTCCTTTCAGAATTAAAAATAGTGTATTTATAATATCATATTAAAAAAATTATGTCAACCGCTTGGCAAAAGTACTGACAAACGGACACCTGTATGATATAATAATTATATTCGTATAAAAAAGAGGTATCTCATTATGCTTTATCTTATTCTTGCCGCAACGGGTGGCGGAAAAACCACGCATATAATGAATCAGATAAAACAGTTTTCCGCAGGGGGACACAAAAGGATAACCCTTATTGTGCCCGAGCAATTTTCGTTCATGGCGGAAAAAATCATGCTTGAACAAATCGGCACAAAAGCGATGGCGGATATTGATGTTATGAGCTTCACAAGTCTTGGCGAAAGACTTGTGGGCAGACCTGCCCTGCATGAAAGAAGGCGTCTTGATGACCCGTCAAGGGCTGTGCTCATGTCAATGG
>JAZQTZ010000094.1:0-6669 GCA_045631105.1 Acutalibacteraceae bacterium | reverse complement strand
GATTTTTTCAAAGCCTTCAAAATCGGATTCAAGGCAGCCATCAATTTTGATGCCGAAATTGAGAGCGATTGTTTCTTTGAGTAGTTCAAATCCGCCGAGAGCATATGCGGCATTGAGGCGGTTATCTTCGTAGCCGGGAATCTCAACGTAAAGGTCACGAAGAAAAGATATCATTGAGAGCTTATTTGTTTCGGGGTTGAAGCTGCAGAGAATCATTGTGTCCGAGCGCTGTCTGCTTTCGCCCTCACGCTTATCCTGACCGACGAGAAGAATATTCAGCAGATTTTCGTTGCTGACAAGCTCGGAAGCGTCTTCATCTGTAATCTTCTCCATAACAGTTATCGCTTCTGTGGTCTGCGTTTCGGATTTCTGCTCATCAGTTTCCGCAGGCTTTATAAAACGGCTTGCGGTAACTACGCCGAGCGCAATCAAAAGGGCGCTGATTATTATAATTAATGCTTTTTTCATATGTGACACCGGTTTTGTATGGATTTATTTAAGCGCCGACAAAAATCTGTTCGTAGTCATAATTACCGACAAACTCAAAGAACTTGTTTATCTCATCAAGATAATTGTCATGGGTAAGTTTGCCATATTGATTTGTGATTCTGAAAACTATTTCTTGAGATATCTCAGAGACATAGTGAGAAGAGTCTCTGTAGTTGTCAAGGGTTGTGATAATATCCATCATGGCATCATCGGTCCATAAGTAAAGATGAATATTATCATAATTTACCAAAATCTTACAAACTTCCGAATAAATCGTTTTCCATAATTCGATTTTATTTAATTGATTTTGTTCATCCCAATATATAATACTGAATGGTGAAAAAAATAAAGTGAAATCTGTTTCTTTCATTGATTCAAAGTACGGAATGAGAAGGCTAACATTTTCTATTGCTAAATTTAATGCTTCTTCAATATCGGGAGAATCCGAGACTTTATCAGTCCTGTCATAATCAGATAAAGCGAACCGTTCTGCTTTTGTTTTATCATCGTCCCAAACAAACAGTCTGTCAATTTCGGGAACAGATTTATTAAGGTTGGCTTTGATGGTCTTGAATGTATAATCCTTTAATATAGAAAAATTAAAAAGATAATTCACATCATTCACAATATTATTATCATAAAGATAATCTGGCAAATAGTGCTTGGTTTCTGTTGCCGATGTATCGAAAATATACGGATCAATATTTATTATGATATTTTGGGGCTGTTTATCACTGTTTTCTAATATTTCGAGGAGATAAGTCCAGTCAATTGCGTGTGAACCTGCTGCGGTAAGTTTTACAGTTGTTCCGTTGAAACAGTCCTCAAAGAACGAAGGCTTAAAGTTCTGGCTCATGGAATTACCGATAATTACATTATCAAAATCGAAATTCTTGGCAATACCTGCGTTTTGATATCGTTCGTTGGTTATCACAGGTTCAAGACCAAACAATGGTTTGTGATAGAGAAACAAGGGATCTATTAATATGTTTATTCCGCCAATTCCGATAAGCGCAACAAGAGCTAAGGAAACAACGGATATAATGAAAGATTTAGATTTCATGACTCACCTCAGAAATTCCAATACAAGAATGAGGATACACCTGCGAAAGACATAATGCACCAGACCAGGATAACTGCGGTTGCAAAGGCTTTAATAAATCCGGGTTTAAAGCAAGCCATTCTTTCATTGGTGTTTTTCATAAGTGTTGAAGAGCACAAAGCAAATATCATCAGAAGTGCAGGTGCAAGACGAATGATATAATCTCCGACAAGAGGAATAAAATCACAAACAAGTTTCAGTCCGTCGCAACGCAGAGAGTCAAAGAATGCTTCGTTTAAAGGGGAAAGACTGAAACTGAAAAGTTCTTTATAGAACTCTAACGCTTGTGCAACGGAATCTGCTCTGAAAATTACCCATGTAAGATTGATAAAAACGAACGTTATCAGCCAGAAAATAAAATGAGGAGCAGGGGATTTGGCTTTTGAGAAAACATTGGTTTTTTTATCAATCAATCGGGTAACAGCATTTGCGATACCGTGCAAAATGCCCCATAAAATAAATGTCCAGTTAGCGCCGTGCCAGATACCGCTGACAAGGAAAACAATGAGAATGTTGAGATATGTTCTCACGGTACCTTTTCTGTTTCCGCCGAGAGGAATATAGATATATTTTGTGAAGAATCGGGTTAATGTTATATGCCATCTCTTCCAGAAATCAACAATATTAATTGCTTTGTAGGGAGAGTTGAAGTTCATTGTTATGTCTATGTTCATCATTTTACCGATACCGGTTGCCATATCACAGTATCCTGAAAAATCAAAATAAATCTGGAATGTGTATGACAGCATAACAAACACGGCGTTCAAAGAACCAAGTTCAGATACATCTGCAAAGGCGGAATCAACAACGAGCCCGAAGGCATCGGCTATTATTACTTTTTTTGCAAGTCCTATTGCGAAACCGTATAATCCTTTTGCAAAATTATCAGCATTGAATTTTTTCTTTTCAGGATCGGCAAATTGCGGAACCATTTCGTCGTGAGTTACAATCGGACCTGCAATAAGCTGAGGAAAGTACGTAACAAAAAGAGAGTAATCCAAAAATGAATATACAGGAACTTCGTTTTTATAGCTGTCAATTACATAAGAAAGTTGCTGGAATGTGAAGAAACTGATTCCTAAAGGCAACATCAGATTCAATAACGGTGCGTTTGTATTAAAAATTCCGTTAACATTGCTTATAAAGAAGTCATAGTATTTAAAGAAAAACAGACTTCCTATATTCAAGGTCAAAGATATTGCCAAAACAGTTTTTCTTAAAACACTTTTTTCTTTTGGCGTTTTAAGCATAGTAAGGCTGAAGAGGTAATTAAGAATAATCGAAGAAACGATTATCATAAGATACCACCAGTTAAAATAACCATAGAAAAACAGTGAGGCAGTAAGCAAAAACACTTTTGCAAAATTATATTTATTAAAATGATTCAGTGTGAAGTATCCGATTAAAACAATCGGAAAAAACAACAACACGAAGATATATGAATTGAAAAGCATTTATGATTCTCAGCTTTCGGTATTTATTTTTTCTCCCCAAAAAGGTTGAGGCTTGAATAGATATCAATTCTTTCGGATGCTTCTTTTGCGACTTTTTGCGGGTTGATTTTCGGGCGTTTGCCCAGAATCGAGCGGATGATATATCTTCCGCCGAAGATGAGCCAGCCGAGGGGCAGAAGAAACTTCAGCTTGCGGGCAATCTCCCAGTGTTTATAAACGATGTTGTTTGCAGAAATGAAGAACTGTCTGAGCATAGAAACTTCTTCTTCATTTTTAGATGAAATGAAAAGGCTTTCGTGGCTTCGGTCAACATTTTTCTGACCGAAGTTTCCGCCGATGATAATATCGATAAGAATGTAATCTGCGAGCTTTTTGTCAGCGTTCTTTGCCCAGTTCATACCTTTCAGTCCGAGATATTTGCAGGAAATGAAAGTCATTGTTTTGGCAAATTCCCAAAGACCGATATCCTTGAACGTTTCTTCAAACATTTCAAGAAACTTCTTTTCGCCGATGGTGTTCAGGAATACCGCCCAGTCGCAGAGATGGCGGAGTCCGAGACCGTCACCTGTCAGGTGATGGCACATATGGAGAAGAATGATGAGACCGTGATGATAAGCTGACGGAACGGTTATGTCGCCAAGCTCAGTTTTGACGGTTTCGGATTTTTCGAGAATATCGGAAAGATATTTTTTAATCTTTTCTCCCGCTTTGCCTTCGGGGATTCCCGACGGCTGAAAATGCATTTCGCATCTGCAGGTTTTGCTGACGTAAATATCATGAACGTCGTTGTTTTTGCCTGTTGTTTCATAGCCGTTTCCGATAAGAACTTCGTTGGCTTTTTTAAAATCATCGGCATCGACGAGAAAATCAACGTCGCCCATTGAACGCATGAGGGGGTCGGGATAATAGAGTGCAGAGGCGAAGCCTTTGAGAATAGTGCAGGGGATGCCTGCGTTTTTCATAACTGAACAGATTCGAACGTGCTCATAGTCGTTTCTTGCGTTTTCGGCAAGAGTCTGGCTGAGCCTTTTTTTGATTAATTCGCCGAGTTCGCCTTTGATGATATCTTCGCCGTAGTTGTTGAATGCCATGAGAGTAACTGCCTGAACATATGCTTCGCACCAGACCGCATTTAGGTTGTCTTCGTTGAGCTCAACCTTGCGCCCTGCGTTGAAAAGATTGTTTGCAAGGATATCGAGCAAAATCTTTTCGTTGTCTCTTAACTTGGCATTCTTAATACTCATAAATCACACAACTTCAAAAAATGTATCGGGATGATTTGGGTCAAACTGTTCGTTTGCCCACATAAGGGTCACGAGATTTTCTGTTTCAGAGAGATTGATAATATTGTGGGTAAA
The DNA here is from genome assembly GCA_045631105.1 of Acutalibacteraceae bacterium. Taxonomy (GTDB): domain Bacteria; phylum Bacillota; class Clostridia; order Oscillospirales; family Acutalibacteraceae; genus CAG-177. Next base: position 2,266 of record JAZQTZ010000094.1, on the reverse strand, counting down.
GCCCGGAAGCATATGCACAGCCTCGGGTTTGTCGCCCGAAACACGGAATTCAAGCACTTTATCCGTGCCGATTTCTCTCTGCTGAATGAGAGCAGAGCCTGAAACAACAATGAAAAATTCCCACTTTGTGTTGTGCCAGTGCTGACCCTTGGTTATTGAGGGGTTGCTGACGTTAACCGAAAACTGACCGCAGTTTGCAGTCTTCAGAATTTCGGTGAAACTGCCTCTGGCATCGCTGTTCATTTTAAGAGGAATGCTTATCTTTTCTTCGGGAAGATAGGAAAGATAAGTCGAATAGAGCTTTTTGGCGAATGAATTATTCGGGATTTCGGGCACAACAAGAGTCTGACTTTGCGCCTTGAAGCTTTCAAGAAGCTCAACGATTTCGCCGAGGGTTACTCTATGGGTGACGGAGAATCCGCAGAGCTTATCGTTCTTTGTTTCTTTGCCTTCGAGGGCATTGAACATTTCTTCAACAAAATCATCGATGTAGAGAAGCTCAAGCTCAACCGAAGGATCGTTGACGGGTAAGGGCAAATCCTTTGCAATGTTGTTACAGAAGGTGGCAACGGCTGAATTGTAGTTGGGTCTGCACCATTTGCCGAAGAGGTTGGGCAGGCGGTAAACAAGAGCTTTTGCGCCTGTTTCAGCTTCATAAGCAAGGAGCATTTTCTCGGCTTCGAGCTTGCTTTTGCCGTATTCCGAGCCTGCAAATCTGCCTTCAAGCGTTGCCTGAACGGATGACGAGAGCATAACGGGAGCTTTGTTGCCCGATGCTTTGAGTTCATCGAGAACAGTGCCGAGAATGCCGTAGTTACCCGAGAATTCGCTTGTTTCCTTGGGTCTGTTGATGCCTGCAAGGTGGAACACAAAGTCTGCCTTTGCGCAGTATTCATGAAGTTCTTCGGGAGTTGAATCAATGTCATACTCGAAGATTTCGTCAATCTGAATTGCGGGTCTTGTTTTGTTTTTGCCGTCTTTTATTGTGTAAAGATTTGAGGCAAGATTTCTGCCTGCAAATCCTTTTGCACCTGTAATAAGAATGTTCATTAAAACTTTCTCCAAACCATTTTATTGACAATTCCTGTGTAGCTCTGAATGAGTCTCACGATTTTGTCGGAAACGTTTTTATCTGTGTAATCGGGCACGGGAGTTGCGAATTCCTCGTTGCCTGTCAGTTCAACTGCGGTTTCAACGGCCTGCAGAAGACCGTTTTCGTCAATGCCTGCAAGCACAAAGCAACCCTTGTCCAATGCTTCGGGGCGCTCTGTTGACGTTCTGATGCAGACGGCGGGGAAGGGTCTGCCGATGCTGAGATAAAAACTGCTTTCTTCGGGGAGAGTACCGCTGTCTGAAACAACGGCGAATGCGCCCATCTGAAGGCGGTTATAGTCTGAAAAACCGAGAGGTTCGTGCATGATGATTCTCTTGTCGAGCACGATGTCGGAATTCTCAAGTCTTTTTCTTGAACGGGGATGGCAGGAGTAGAGAATGGGCATATCGTATTTCTCTGCGAGTGAATTCAATGCGCCGAAGAGAGAACGGAAGTTCTTATCGGTGTCGATATTTTCTTCTCTGTGTGCGGAGAGAAGGATATATTTCTTCTCTTCAAGACCGAGCTTTGAAAGAATATCGCTTGCAAGAATTTTATCAATGTTGGCGTTGAGCACCTCTGCCATGGGTGAGCCCGAAACGTAGGTTCTTTCTTTGGGAAGACCGCATTCAGCGAGGTATCTTCTTGCGTGTTCCGAATATGCAATGTTGACGTCAGCAATGATGTCGGTGATTCTTCTGTTTGTTTCTTCGGGGAGACACTCATCCTTGCAACGGTTGCCCGCTTCCATATGAAAAATGGGAATATGGAGTCTTTTTGCGCCGATAGCCGAGAGACAGCTGTTTGTGTCGCCGAGGATAAGAAGTGCATCGGGCTTTATCTCTTCCATGAGTTCATATGAAGATGCAATGATGTTGCCGACAGTCTGACCGAGGTTATCGCCAACGCAGTTGAGATAAACTTCTGGTGCATCAAGACCGAGGTCTTCAAAGAAAATGCCGTTGAGATTGTAGTCATAGTTCTGACCTGTGTGAGCAAGAATGCAGTCAAAATGCTTACGGCATTTTTTGATAACTTCCGAAAGTCTGATGATTTCGGGTCTTGTGCCGACAATAATGAGGAGCTTCAATTTGCCGTTATTTTTAAACTGAACATCAAATTTCATATTGTTCACCTTATGCGTTGAATTCTTCAAGTCTTTCTCTGATGTAG
>JAZQTZ010000093.1:0-35800 GCA_045631105.1 Acutalibacteraceae bacterium | reverse complement strand
ATTTCACCGCCGAGGGTCAAATCTTCAAAAACAGCCTTGCAAAGCGCTCTTGAAACCGCCTTGAATATGCCTTCGATGATGTGGTGACTGTTTTTGCCTTCAAGCTGTTTTATATGGAGAGTTATATCGCTGTTTCTGACGAATGAAATTAAGAATTCTTCGATAAGCTCGGTATCCATACCGCCGACGGCAGGTGTGGGAATGTTGACATCATAGTTGAGATGAGCTCTTCCGCTGATGTCAACGCTTGCAAGGATGAGGGTTTCATCCATGGGAAGAAGTATGCTTCCGTAGCGGGAAATACCTCTTTTTTCGCCAACGGCCTTTGCGAATGCCTGACCGAGAACGATTCCGACATCTTCAACGGTGTGGTGATAATCAACATGGGTATCACCGACGCATTTAACCTTCAAATCCATTCTGCCGTGACGGGCAAAAAGCTCGAGCATATGGTCAAGGAAACCGCAACCCGTATCAATTTCATTTTCGCCTTTGCCGTCAAGATTGAGCCAAAGCTCTATATCAGTTTCGTTTGTTTTTCTTTTGATTTCGGCTTCTCTCATGTCAGCCCTCCGTTATTTCTTTAATCGCAGCAACAAGGGTCTGCATTTCTTCAATGCTTCCGATTGTTATGCGAAGATAGTTGTCAATTTTTGCTTTATTGAAATATCTGATGAGAATACCTTTTTTACGAAGCTCAGCAGCAAGTGTTGATGCGGGGATTCTGTTATGTGAAACAAAAACAAAGTTTGCTTTTGAATCTGTGCAACTGAAACCGAGTTTCTTGAGTTCAGAAACGGTGTATTCTCTGTTTTTTACTATTTGTGCAATTTTATCGTCATAATATTCATTGTCCGCAATTGCCGCAGCCGCCGCCTTGATTGAAAGGGTGTTGAGGTTGTAGGGATTGAATGAATATTTGAGCTTGTTGAGGTCGTCGATGATTTCTTTTGATGCAATGCCGAAACCGACTCTCAGACCTGCAAGCGAATGGCTCTTTGAGAATGTGCGTGTAACGAGCAGATTGTTATATTTATTAACAAGCTCCATGCAGCTTTCACCGCAGAAAGCCATATATGCTTCGTCCATGATAACGATGTTATCGGGATTGGATGCGATGATTTTTTCAACATCCTCAAACGAGAGAGCAAGACCTGTCGGCGCATTTGGGTTTGCTATAACGATATTTTTACCCTTGCCGATATAATCATTGACATCAATGGAAAAATCATCTTTCAGAGGAATCTGTTCAAGCTCAACTCCGAAGATATCCGCATAGACGGGATAGAAACCGTAGGAAATTTCGGGGCAGCAGAGCTTACCGCCGTTTCCGCAAAATCCCATGATTGCGAATGCAAGAACATCATCCGAACCGTTTCCGCAGAATACCATATCGGGAGAAACATCGAACTGCTCTGCAATAGCGTTTCGAAGCTCTTTGAGTTCGGGGTCGGAATAAAGATTGAGCTTGTCTATAACTGCTTCGCTCAGAACCTCTTTAACCTTCGGTGAAGGAGGGAAAGGGGATTCGTTTGTGTTGAGCTTTATAACTTTTTCATTTACCTGTTCACCGGGGGTATACGGAACAAGCTTTTCGTAGCTTTTTGAAAGGAATCTGCTCATGGGTTCACCTTATTTCTCAAATCTGATTGCAGCACTCTTGCCGTGAGCATGAAGACCTTCGCGGTTTGCAAAGAGAACGATATTGTCTTTAACTTTGCCGAGTGCTTCTTCTGTATAATAAATGTACTGTGATTTCTTTACATAATCGGCAACCGAAAGGGGAGAGCTGAATCTTGCCGTACCCGATGTGGGGAGAGTGTGGTTTGTGCCTGCAAGATAGTCGCCCAATGCTTCGGGAGTGTTTTTGCCGAGGAAAATCGAACCTGCGTTCTTGATTTTGTCAAGAAGTGCAAACGGATCGTCAACGCATACTTCAAGATGTTCGGGAGCGATTTCGTTTGCAATTTCAACGCCCTGTTCAAGGTTGTTTGCGATAATGATTTTACCGTTTGTTTCAATTGATGTTCTTGCTATTTCTTCTCTGGGGAGAAGAGGGATCTGCTTTTCGAGTTCATCACGAACAGCATAGGCAAGCTCTTCGCTGTCTGTAACAAGAACAGCGCTTGCGAGCTTATCGTGTTCAGCCTGTGAAAGAAGGTCTGCCGCAACAAATGCGGGATTGCATGTGCCGTCTGCAAGAACAAGAATTTCGCTCGGACCTGCTATCATATCGATATCAACAAGACCGTAAAGCATTCTCTTTGCCGTTGCAACAAAAACGTTGCCGGGTCCTACAACTTTATCTGCTTTGGGCACGCTTTCTGTACCGTATGCAAGAGCGGCAACTGCCTGAGCACCGCCTGTTTTGATTATTGTATCAACTCCTGCAATCTTTGCTGCGCAAAGAATAGCCGAAGGGATATTTCCATTTATATCGGGGGGAGTAACCATTATGATTTCGCTGACACCGGCGATTTTTGCAGGGATGGCATTCATAAGCACAGTTGAGGGATAGCTTGCAGTGCCGCCGGGAACATAAATTCCGACTTTTTCAATCGGAGTTATTTTCTGACCCGAAATCGTGCCGTCGCCGTTGTTGATTTCAAAACCCTTGCGAAGCTGTTTTTTGTGGAAATTCCAGATGTTAGCCTTCGCCATTTCAAGGGTTTCAATGAGTGCCTTATCTTCGTTTTCATATGCGGCGTCAATTTCTTCCTGAGTAACACGGAGATTTTTGATATCCGCACCGTCGAATTTAAGGCTGTATTCCTTAAGTGCCTTGTCGCCGTTTTCTCTGACATTCTTTATGATGTCAGCAACAATAGCTTCAACGCCGCTTTCAAGCTTTATATCACGGGTGAGAATTTCGCTTTTTTCGGCATTGTCTATGTTAATAATCTTAATCATTTTGCCAACTCCTTTTTGAGCTTTTCCATAAGAGTATCAATATCGTTGCCCTTGAACTTATAAGAAGATTTGTTTGCGATGAGTCTTGCGCTGATGGGCATAATCTGTTCGTAAACTCGAAGGTTGTTTTCTTTGAGAGTTTTGCCTGATTCAACGATATCAACGATAACATCAGAAAGACCGAGAATGGGGGCGATTTCAATTGAACCGTTAAGCTTGATTATTTCAATCTCACGGTTGAGTGAAATATAATAATTTTTTGCAATATTAACAAACTTTGTTGCAACTCTTAAAGGACGGTCAAAGTCCTCAACATAATCATTTGGAGCCGCAACGCACATATTGCACTTTCCGAGATTGAGGTCGAGAAGTTCATAAATATCAAAGTTGCCTTCTTCAAGGATATCCTTGCCGACAACGCCGATATCTGCTGCACCGTGAGCAATATAAATAGCAACATCAGAGGGCTTTACAAGAAGATAACGCACGCCGTTTGCCTCATTTTCAAAAACAAGCTTTCTGTTATCGCTGTAAATTTCACTGCAGTCATAACCGATTGATGCGAAAAGTTCATAAACCTTATCGCCGAGTCTTCCTTTGGGTAAAGCTATATTCAGCATGCGGACACCTCCCTTAATGCGCCGTTTTCGAATGAATAAACCGTTTTTGCTTTGTATCCGTCGGGAATGGTGTGTTCAACTCTGACGGAAAATCCTTTTTCAACAAAGCTTTCAACAAGCGAAAGAAGAGAAACACTCTTGTCTGCGGAATCAAAAAGAATGAGTATATCGCTGTCAAATTCACGGACTTTTTTATAGTAGAAATTGAGATTATCGAGATAAACTGCAAAACCGATTGCCTGGGTGTTTTCTCTGATTTTGCCTGCGAGCTTATCGTATCTTCCGCCTGTAAGAACAGCTGAGGGAGCTTTTTCAACATAACCCTGGAAGATAATGCCGTTATAATATTCTGTATTATTAAGAACAGAAAGATCTATCATGAGCTTGTCTGCAAGGTCGCTCTTTTTGAGTGAGGATGCAATAAATTCAAGCTCTGCACAGGCGTTTTTCATTTCATCGTTGCATGCAAGAGCGCAAAGCTCGGGAAGAACATCGGCGATTTTGCCGTTGATTGCCGCAAGTGTTGCAAGAAGCTCTGTCTTTTCGCTTTCAACACCGCTCTTTTCGCAGATTGAACGAAGGTCATGAATGTTCTTGCCCTTGATGCAGTTAATCATATCCTTCTTTGTGTTTGCGCTGATATTAAGTTCTGCGAGAAGAGAGGGGATGAACGCCATGTGCGAAACGCAGAGAACAAAATCTTTGTCGATGGTTTTAAGGCTCTTTGCAGCAAGCATAAGAACTTCTGTAACGAGATATTCATCAATCTTTGCTCCGAGAACCTCAACGCCCGTCTGCTTGATTTCTTTATAATCCATTGAACTGTCGGTCATTCTGAAAACGCTTTCGTTATAGTAAAGCTTTGTGAGTGCACCCGAAAGCTTTGCGTTTTTAACGATGGACAGAGTGATGTCAGGCTTGAGCGCCATGAGTCTGCCGTATGAATTGTTGAAAGCGAGAATACCTTTTCCTGAGAGGAAATCTCTGTTGTCGCTGTAGAAACTGTATTCCTCAAACTTTGCCATTCTGTATTCTTTATAGCCCCACTGCTTATAAAGCATTGAAAGCTCATATGTAAGGCTGTCCTCTTTTGACAGCGTAGCAAGAAATTCGTCCATAATAATCTCCTATATTTTTCAGTATGCTGAAAGTATACCACACTTTATTATATTAGTCAATTAGCGATTTACCACGCTAAATTACAATCTGTTTTGTTTTTGTTTATACAAATTGAACAAGATTTATGATGTCGGTTTGCTTTTGATTAATATTCTTCGGTGAATTTTTTGAGACACTCAAAGCTTTCTTCGCTGATAACATGTTCAATTCTGCAAGCGTCAACAGCCGCGCGCTCGGGACTTACTCCGATTTTTATCAGCCAGTTTGTTATTGTTTCGTGTCTGCAGAAAACGTGTTTTGCAACTTCAAGACCGCTTTCTGTGAGCGAAATAAGACCGTTGCCGTCGGTTGTTATATATCCGTTTTCCCTGAGATTGCGCATTGCGACGCAAACGCTGGGTTTTGAAAAACCGAGTTCTGTTGCGATATCAACGGAACGAACAGAACCTTTCTTTTCTTTTAACATAAGTATGGTTTCAAGATAGTTTTCGGCTGATTCACCTATTATCATCTTTTTCACCTCAATAACATATTATAAGTTTTTATATATTATCATAATATAATATATAATTCAAGTATCAATATAAATAAAAATCCTCCGAAAAATCGGAGGATAGTTGTCATCAAGGAAGAGGCGCAACGGTTATTTGGGAGTAATTTCCCATAACCTCAGGAACAGCACAGATGTTTATTTCTTCTATTCCGTCGTTTCCGTAGAAATATGCTGCAATGATTCTGTTATTGTCAAAATATTTATATTCGATATACCAATTTTCTGTTGTTTCTTTTATGAGAAGTCCGTTTTCATATTCATAATTGCTGATGAAATCCTCGGAACTTTCCTTTATGAGTTTGCCTTCGGCATCGTATTCATATGTTGTTTTATGGCTTTTGCCGTTGCAGTCAATTGCATTCAGCAGGGAGATTTTTCCGTTCGGTGCATATTCATAAAGAGTTTCGGATATTTCACCGTAGCTGCTGAGGACGGATTTGATAAGATTTCCGTTTTTATCGTATTCGTTTTCAACGGTTTCCATCATCTGATTGTTAATACCGGACTTTGTTATTTCTTTAACAAGCTTTCCGTCGGAATCGTATTCAAATTCGTATACTCGGTGGCGGATAAGTTTTTCTTTGCTTCCTCTGTAGGTAGTGACCGTTTGCAAATTTCCGTTTTCATCGTATTGATAAATATTTCTTTCGCATCCTTCGTCGATTGTGCCGTCGGATAAAGCGTGCTGTATTTCAATTATTCTGTTATGTTCATCATATTTATAATAATCATTGTCGCTGCCCCACGGACAGTTTTCAGAGCTTATGAGCAATCCTTTTTCATTGAATGTGAAAGTTGCAATATAGTCGTTTTCGTAAGGTATTTCAACAACTCTTGTAAGATTTTTCGTTGTTTCTCCGACTGTTTCCGTTTTTTTTGGAGCAGTTGTAGTTGTTATCTCTTTCGGTGCAGTGCCTGAACATGCGCTGAGAAAGAGGATTGCCGAAACGACGGAAAAAGCAATTGCTTTTCTGATGGTGTTTTTCATTTTTACCCCCGTATATATCTGTTCGTTTAGGTTTAATTGAATTATACATTTCTGTTTTTTAAAATTCAAGTGAAAACGCCAAATAATATTAAGAAAATCAAAAGCCCCGAAAAGTCGATTCGGGGCTTTAATATCAAAGCTGAATGATGCCGTCAAAATCTGCGAAATTACCCTTTGCTTCATCTGTGGAATAAGCATCTGTCACATAAATTTCTCCGTTTCTTGCGCGGGAGAATTTAACAATATTTCCGTTGCCGTAATATTCATATTCGGTAACATATTCTCTTGATGTTGCAAAATCTGAAGTTGCGGATACTGTCATTGTTTCTTTAACGAGAACGCCGTCTTTGTATTCGTATACGGTTGTTCTGGTATCATCATTTGCAGTTATTGTGAATTTTGAAACAAGACCGTCTGCGTTATATTCGTAAGTTTTTTTGTTTAAAATGCTGCCGCTTCGGTTTGTTGTTTCAGCCGAAGCAAGAAGACCGTTTTCGTCATATGTATAAACAGTTATTTCGGTGATATTGCCGTCTTTGTTTGTGTCGGTTGATTTTACAATGTTTCCGTTTTCGTCATATTCGGAAGAAACAGTGCTCACGGTAACAGAATGGTCGAGCTTGGTGTATTTCACGGGATTTGAGTTTCCGTCATATTCAAAAACATAATTAATTTCGTTTTCGGATATCATTTCGATATCGCCGTTTTTCTTATATGAAATCTCAAAAACGTCATGCTTTTCAAGAATGTTTCCTTTAAGGTCTGTTGCATAACGCTTTGTAATCTGACCGTTTTCGTTATACTCATAACATTCATAATATTCATAAGTAACTTCGCCGTTATCGTAAAATTTCTTTTCTTTTTCAATAAGACCGTTTTCGCCGAAAACAAATTCAGCGGTAAAATCATCAACAGCAACTTCAATTGTCTGATTTTTAACATCTGTATCATTTACAGGTTTGTCGGAGCAGGCGCCGAGGAAAAGAAGTGCAGCCGCAGAGAAAAGAGCAACGATTTTTTTAAAATTATGTTTCATGAGTTTTTTGTCCCCTTTATTTTATGTTGATTAAATTATAACTGTTTGATATTTAAAAATCAAGAGTAATTTATCCTTCGACCATAACATCGGGAACAGTTCCGACGATAACTGTTTGCGCAATGCAGAAAGATGTTGCAACTGTTTGCGTAATTCTTTTTCCCGACATGGTAAGCATAACCGTTGTTTTGATGTTCAGCATAACGCTGTGCTGCGTCTGGTTTATGCCTGCGCTTGTAAAAATATTTTCAAAATCGCTTTGTGTTGAAGAAGAAAATTCGACATCAACATCAATATAAGGTCCGAAATCCGAAAGTATATCAATTCCGAACGCTGTGCCGAGTGAAATCCTGATTTCGGCTTTGCCCTTTTGACTGAATTCATTATCGATTGCCTTTGTGATTTGCGATTTGAAAAGATTAAGCTTTACAATGTCTGTTGTTATTCCCGTCACAGCGTTGCTTTCATTATAGTGTATGCTGACAATTTCCGAGTAGGATGGAGCATCTTTTGAGAGAATTTTTTCAACGGCAGAATTGACAGTTTCGGAAGAAATCGCATATGCTTCAAGCGTTGCGAGATCATATAACGCAGGTCGGAGTTTTGCATCAAGAAGCAGAACGGAAATCAGCAGAACAATAAAAATACAGACGGCTTTATAAATCCATGAATTTCTTCTGTAATAAAACCGTCTGCGTTTCAAACATACCACCTCATATTATTATATGCAGAGAATTGAGCGTAAGAAACTTTATAAAATAAAAAGCAAGCTGACTTCCGACGAGTCAGCTTGCTTTTATTCAGTCTGATATGCGCCTCTTGCGAAGAGAATCCATTTTGAGCGGTCGAGGGGATTAACTCCTCTTCTCGGGTTTATATGTTCAAGCCCGTCACGGCATTCTCTGTAACCGTAGAACGACTGCGATAAAACAGCCTTGCCCGATGAGATAACGGCGAGCTTTGTTGGAAAATCCATTGATGTTGCAACGGGAACAATCGCTTCAAGAGTGATAATATCCGAATTGATAACGGGGGAATCATATTCTCCGCCCATTTTGATTATTTCGGAAAAAATCTTACCCGAAAGTTCTTCGGGAGCAATCACTCTTATCTTAAGCAAAGGCTCAAGAATTGTTGAACCGATTTGCGAAAGACCGTTCATGAATGCCATGGGAGTGCAAACGAAAAAGTCAAGCGGATGAGTATGTATTGTGTGATGCTCGCCGCCGACAAGTGTGCATTTGAAATCAGTCACTTCCCAGCCGTATAGACCCTGTTCCAGGCAACTGTTAAATGATGTGCGGATATGCGACTGGTATCTGTAGAAACATTGATTTGAGGGGAGTCTGCCGTGATACGAAACGCCGTAGCCTCTCGGCATGGGTTCAAAAAGAAACTCGACCACCGCCCAACAAGGTTTAGGCATTGTGTATCTTGCACGGGCATATCCCGAAGCAGACGGAGTTTCTTTATATATAACGGTCGGAGGAGAAAAATCTGCCTGAATTCCGTAGCGTTCTTTCAGAAGATTGTCAAGAACTTCGAGCTGGATCTTTCCTGTTGTGTTGATAGTGATTTCTTTCTGACCGTTTTCCCATTTTGCATCAATATAAGGTTCTTCGTCGGAAAGTTCGCCGAGCGCCTGAGCAAGCGCGGGGATTTTAAGAGGGTCGGAGTCTGACGGTGTAACTTTTACGCGCAGAAACGGATTGACAAGCCTCACGGAATCGCTCACCGAAAGCGAGCCTATAAAATGACCTGTTTTTGCGCTCGGAAGACCGCAGACTGCCGCTATGTCACCGCTTTTGACAATCCCTGAATCGGTATATTTTGCACCGCTGAATTTCTTGATTTGTGATATTTTTTCTTTTACGGGAGGCTTTTTTTCAATCTCAACGGCATCGGAATCGATGCCGTTTTTGTTTTCGGGGGAGAAAATTTCAACTTCGTCACGGTTTGCGATTTCACCGCCGAAAAGCCTTATGTGTGAAACCTTGCCGAGCGATTTATCGTGTTCTATTTTAAAAATTATACCGCATAATTCATCCGTTTTTCTGCGCCGTGAATCGGGCATAAATTCCGTAAGAATATCGGCAAATTCTTTTATTCCGATTGAATATTTTGCGCTTCCGAAAACGACGGGAGTAAGTCTGCAATCTGAGATTTCCTTGCGGATAAGCTCTTTTGCACGGGGCTCGGAAAGAACGGATTCATTCAGAAAAACATCGGCAGCTTCATCGCAGATGTCAGCAAGCGTTTCCGTTGCAACGAGTCCAAATTTATGACCCTCAACCGCTTTGACTGAAGCTGTTTCATCGCCCTCATTTTCAATCTCCGAAAGAACGATATGAGTTTGCGGTGAAATGCGGCGCAGCTCATTTATGACAGAAGAAACATCTGAACCTGCTCTGTCAATCTTATTTATGAATATCAATCTCGGAAGATTGGCGGCATCAAGTGATTTTAGAATGTTTTCCGTATGTGCACGTACACCCTCAACCGCCGAAACAATAACAACCGCATAATCAAGAGCTGACAAAGCTCTTTCAACCTCGCCTGCAAAATCTATATGTCCCGGGGTGTCGATAATGTTGATTGTAACACCGTTCCATTCGGTTGAAGCGCTTGCCGTTCTGACTGAAATGCCTCTTTGCTTTTCAATCGAAAGGCTGTCTGTTGCCGTTGTTCCGGCATCAACGCTTCCTGCGTTTCGGATTGCACCTGTCAGGTAGAGCAACTGCTCGGTGAGAGTTGTTTTGCCCGAGTCAACGTGAGCAAGAATACCGATATTATGAATTTTTGCGGACATAAACACCCCTCCTTTTGGTTTAATTATATTTTGATAATGTTTTATTGTCAATATAAAATAAGTTGCATTTCGCAGTTTGGTATGTTAAAATAAATCTGTATATGTCAGCAAAATAATAATCGGAGGCTGAATGATGAAAAAATATGATGTAATCGTAATCGGCGCCGGTAACGGCGGTCTTGCTGCTGCCGCAAACTGCGCCAAAGCAGGTCTTTCAACTCTTCTTCTTGAAAGACACAATATTCCCGGCGGTTCCGCATCCTCATTTGTAAGAGGCAGATTTGAATTTGAACCCTCGCTTCATGAACTTGCAGGTATCGGCACTCCCGAGGAACCGGGTTCAATTGAAGTTATCTTTGACAAAATCGGTGCAAAGGTTGATTGGTACAAGCATGATTCCACCTTCCGCCTTGTTGTTCCCGCAAAGGAAGGGGATAAGGATGCGTTTGTAAACGAAAACGGCGTTAATGTAACCGTTGATGCCCGTATGCCTGTCGGTTTCAATAATTTCGCAAGAAAGCTTGATGAAATCGTTCCCGGTTCATATGAAAGCTGTATGGCTGCTTTTGATTTGTCAAACCGTATGTTCGGTGCATTTGAATGCCTTGATAATCCGGGTAAGATTCCGAGCGTTCTGAAAGATGTTCCTGATATTCTCCGCATGACAACCTGTACCCTTAAAGAGGGCCTTGATATTCTCGGTATGCCTAAAAAGGCGCAGGATATTTTCAATACATATTGGTGCTATATGGGTTCGCCCGCATCGCAGTTTGACTTCCTTTATTACATGTGTGTTCTTCACAGCTATGTTAAATCAGGTACAGGTATTCCTCATAACAGAAGCCATGAAATGAGTCTTGCTATTGATAAGGTTATCCGTGATAACGGCGGAGATATCTGGTATAACTCTGAGGTTACAAAAATTATTATGGAAGACGGAAAACCTGCAGGCGTTGTTATCAACGGCGAAAAAGAGGTTTACGGCAAATACTTCATCTGCAACTCATATCCTTATGCCGTATTCAACGAGCTTATGGATAAAAAGGATGTTCCCGAAAAGCAGATTAAAATGCTCAACGCAAGAAAGACCGCTTGCACCCTCACAACCGTTTATCTCGGCATGAACGTAACCAAAGAAGAACTCGGTATCACCGATTATTCCGTATTCATCGCTCCCGATTCGGATTCCGATAAGCAGTATGATGCGGCGCAGAATTATTTCAGCGGTTACTGCATCATCAACTGTCTCAACGAAATCATTCCTGACTGCACACCCGAAGGAACCTGTCAGCTTTTCCTGACAACAATGACTTTCGGCGATGTTATGAAGGATATCAAACCTCAGGACTATAAGAAATTCAAAACAAAGGTTGCAAAGGATATGATTGAAACCTGCGAAAAGGCTCTCAATATTTCCATCACGCCTTATATCGAAGAAATCGAAATTGCTCTTCCTCCCACATTCTCACGCTATCTCAACACACCGCTCGGCACTCCTTACGGCTATATGCTTGAAAAATGGGACAGCATGCTTCCCAGAACCGTTCAGTATATGAAAGATCAGCCGTTTGAAAACTTCTTCTTCTGCGGCGCAACCCAGGAAAGAGGCGACGGTTACGGCTGTGCATATTACACGGGCGAAAAAGCTGCGGGAATTGTTGTTAAAAAGATGAAGGAGGGCAAATAAGATGGCAAGCAAACTTAAAAAAGATTTAAAAGCGCTCGATTTTGTGTCGCTTCTCAAAGGCAGACAGTCAAGATTTGAATCTGCAAGCGCAGAGCTTTCGCCGATTTCCGACCAGGCAACGGTAATTGCCCGTGCGCTTCATCCCAAGCGCCAGTATCTCAAGGTTGCCGAAGTTAAGGATATGTCACCCGATTGCAAGAGCTTTACTCTTGTTCCCGACCCCGAAAGAGGAACAACAGAGCTTGCATATTTCGGCGCAGGCAAATATCTCACAGTTTTTGAAACAATCAACGGTATGCCCGTAACAAGAGCATATTCGATTTCATCCTCACCCAAGGATTCTCTTGAAGGTAAGTATGTTTTAACAATAAAGCTTGTTGACGGCGGTCTTGTTTCAAGATATATCTTTGACACATGGACAGTCGGTGCAAATGTTGAAGTTTCGGCTCCTTCGGGTAATTTTGAATATCAGCCTCTCCGCGATGCAAAGAAAGTTATCTGTCTTGCAGGCGGAAGCGGTATAACACCGTTTGTTTCAATGGCAAACGCAATTGCAGACGGCGACGAAGATTTTGAAATGACTCTTCTCTACGGAAGCCGCAACAAGGAAAATATTCTTTTCTTTGATGAACTTGAAGAGCTTCAGAAGAAATGCGATAAGATAAAGGTTGTTCATGTTCTCAGCGATGAGAAAAAGAAGATTAAGGGAACGGAAGAAGGTTTTATCACAGCTGAACTCATCAAGAAATATGCGCCCGAAAACGAAGCATATTCCGTGTTCCTCTGCGGACCTCAGCAGATGTATGAGTTTGTTGATAAAGAACTTGAAAAACTCGGTCTTGCAAAGAAATATATCCGCCATGAAATGTTTGGTGAATTCCATAATCCCGCATCTCAGCCGGATTATCCCGCAGGCGTTCCCGAAAGAGTTAAAATTACCGTTACCATTCAGGATAAGACTTATATCATCTTCGGCTCATCATCGGATTCCGTTATGCAGATAATCGAGAAAAACGGTCTTGCAGCGCCTGCAAGATGCAGAAGCGGTGAGTGCGGATTCTGTCATTCGCATCTTATCTCGGGCGAGGTTTATGTTCCCAAGCATCTTGAATACCGCCGTCTTGCTGACTATCAGTTCGGTTGCATTCATCCCTGCTGTTCATTCCCCCTCACCGACCTTGAAATCAATGTTCCCCCTGCAAAATAATAATAAAAAGCCCGGAATGCGTTGCATATTCCGGGCTTATATTTTTATGGCAGTTCCGGAGAAAAAACACTTGAATTTTTTTCGCAAAATGATATAATATTCCCCGATTTTGAAAAATAGGAGAAAATGAAAATGGTGTTTCAAATTCTGAAGTATATCGTAGGTTTTATTCCGTCGCTTGTTTCCTTGATTGTAGCATTTGTTTCAATCTTTTCTGCAAGCACTTCAAGGCTTGAGTTGGATATTGCAGAGCAGATAAGCCGTGTGACATCGTTGGAACAAGCTTATAAAAACGGCGAAATTGCACCCGTTGACGAAGCCGCTTTTTTTGACGGAGATCTTGAAGCTGAACTTGAATCAGGTCTTAAATTCAATGAAGTCAGCTTTCTTGCAACTCATAACAGTTATCAGTCGCCTGCGATTGATGAAACCGTTAAGCTTTACGGCAGTCTGGAAAATGTATCTTTCGGAGGATTTGACGGAGAGGTTGCATATTTCTGGAGCGAAACTCTGACTCAACAACTTAATTGCGGCATACGCAGTTTTGAAATGGATATTGAAGTTTTTGACCGTGACGGAGAAATTTCATTTACCTGTATGCATAATCCTTATCTTGAAATGTCTACCTCGTGCTATGATTTCGCTCTTTCAATGAAGGAGATTGCATTGTGGTCCGATAATAATCCGAACCATATGCCTATAACAATAATTGTTGAACCTAAAAGCACTTTTATTCCGCTTAAGGATATGAAAGCTTTCAGTATAGATTATGCCGACGAATTTGATGCCATGCTCAGAGAAACTCTGGGGGATAAACTCTTTACTCCTTCGGATATGTTGGGTGATTATGAATCCTTCGGCGTCATGAGAGCGGCAGACGGTTGGCGAGAGGTTAAGGATATGAGGGGCAAGGTGCTTCTGCTTCTTCATGAAGGCGGCGTTACCGAAGATTATATTGCGCTTGACCCGTCTGTGAAGTCTCAGGCAATGTTCCCGATGCTCAGAACGGAAGATATCGACAGAGATTGCACTTCATTTATTCTTTGTAATGCACCGGAAAAACTTATCAAAAAGTCTGATGAAATTGCAGAAAGCAGGGTTATCTGCCGCACCCGTGCAGATAAGTTTGCATCGATCACAAAAAAACGTCTTGAGGATGCGATGTCAAGTACGGCGCAGATAATCTCAACAGATTATCCGCCCAGAACGGACTCAACCCCCGAAAGCTATATTGTGTCATTCGGTGAAAATAAAACCATAAGAAAAATCGGATAAAAGCAAAACACAAGGCTTGTACAGGCAACAAAACCGTACAAGCCTTATTTTTATATTTCATAATTTATGCCGTTATTTTCCTCTTGACATTTCGTAGAAAAGAGTATAATATAAGTTTTGCAAAAGAACAAATGTTCGAAAGCTTGAGGAGGTACGCATGGTGAGAAAAGTTTTTGTTGATGTGTATGTGCTTGTTGACAAAGACGGCAAGCGCAGACCGTTGCGTATCCAATGGGAAGACGGCACGGTTTATACCGTTGAGAGGCTTCTGAACAGATGCCGATGCTGTTCGAGAAATGTCGGCGGCGGTGAAATCCGCTATACCGTTCAGATTAACGGCAGAGAAACTTTCATCTACGAAGATAACCACGGAAAATGGTTTGTTGAAGGAAAATGTTAAAGTATATTTAGATATACGCTCATCTCGTTTTCGCCTCTGTTACCCCATTGATAATAGGGGATGAGCTTTATCTCTGTTTCTTCAATTTCGGGATTCTTCCATTCGTCATAAAGAATATCGCAGTCTTTTTCTCTGAAACCTTTTGCGGATATTATATCGCCGTCTGTCCTGAAATCGGGACAGCGGTTTATTTTCAGCATCTGCAGGTTTTTGCCGTTGTCCGCTTCTTCGATGCAATAAACAAACGGACCTCTTGTGACGGCGATTTTTCCGATGTTTGCTCTCACTCTGTTTGAGCATTTTATCATCTTTATCTGCATTTCAAATTCAGCTGAGATTTTTGTTTCGGATTTTATTTCAAAATATGCATAGCTGTTTTTGATTTCGCACGGTTGTGAAAACTTATAATTATTGCACCATTTCGGAATTCTGACGGCAAGAGTGAATTCTTTTTTTGGTGAAATTTCAATTGAAACCTTACCGTTTTCCGTATATGCAGACATTATTTTTATGTCTGCATTTTTGGCTTTTGCTTCGCAACCGATAAACTGATGAATATATAAAACATCATCATTTTCCGTGAAACAATATTCGCCGATTGAAGAAATCAGCCTTGCAAGATTCGGTGGGCAGCAGGCGCATCCGAACCACTTTTGCCTTATGGGTTTCACATGATATTTTCTTGAATCTCTTCGGGATGCTTCGGGAAGAACTTCAAGAGGGTTGGCATAGAAAAAGCTCTTTCCGTCTCTTGCCATTCCCGATAAAACGGTGTTATACAGCGCTCTTTCTATGGTGTCTGCAATTTCTGCATCGGGATTTATTTCAAGCATTCTGCGTGCAAAGAATATCAGTCCGATTGAAGCGCAGGTTTCGCTGTAAGCAAGGTCATTTGGCAAATCATAATTGAATGTGAATGCTTCTCCGTCAACGGTTGAACCTATACCGCCCGTGATATACATCTTTTGATGCATGATGTTTTCAATCAGTTTTCTGCAAGCGATATAGAGTTCGTCATCACCATAGCGTTTCGCAACGTCCGCCATCCCGCTGTAAAGATAAACACCTCTTACTGCATGACCCACAGCTTCGTGTTGTTTTCTCGGTTCGCAATGCGCCTGATTATAATGATAGTTATCATGAACAGTTGTTTTGCCAAGCACGGTGTCATAGTAATAAGGCTTTTTTCCTCTTTCGTCAATGAAGAATTTGGCGGTATCAAGATATTCTTTTTTGTCTGTTATATCATAGAGTTTAACAAGTGCCATTTCAGCAATTTCGTGACCGTCGTAACCTCTGATTTTATCATCGCCGAAAGTGTCGCAGATTAAATCCGCAAATCGGCAGGCGGCATCGAGAAGCTTCTTTTTGCCTGTTGCATTATAATAACTGACCGCCGCTTCGGCAAGATGACCGAAACAGTAAAGTTCGTGAAAATCCTTTAAGTTTGTGAAAAATTCATCACGGTTATTGATAACATAAAGAGTGTCAAGATAACCGTTTTCAAGTTGTGCATTGCATATCAGGTCGATGATTTCGTCGGCTTTTGCTTCGAGTTTTTCATCGGGATGATTGATGAGAGAATAACCGACAGCCTCGAGCCATTTATAAACATCGCTGTCCTGGAAAACCCAGCCGTGAAATGCATCGGGGTCTGAATTGTCATCGTTATAGTACCATTTGTCAGCAGGGTATACAGCTGATTTTTCACCGTTTTTTAATTTTTGGACAACTTTGCCTGCTTTGATAAAGTTTTCAATCGAATAACTTTTCTCTGCATTTTCTATGCGGTCATGCAACGCTTCATACTGATACGGTATAACTTCTTTTCGGACGAGTTCCTGTTCGCCTGTCCAGAATGTATCGTTAATATAAATGTTTTTAAGTTCAATATGATTTGAATATAAATTTCTGTTCATATCAACACCTCTTTACAGAATTATAATAAATTTTGACTAATTTGTAAATATGTGTTATAATTATAAACTTAAGCACGATAAGGAGAAAAAATATGAGCAACGAACTGAAAAGAACTTATGTACCATTCAAGGATTGGAAAGAAAAATCAAAGCAGACGGAATATACCGAAAACACACCTCTTCTCGCACCCGACGGAACGCTTCTCGCAAAGGGATGGGCAAGAAAAAATGTTTTTGAATATAACAGAGATTATGTTAAAACAGGTATAATGAGCCGTAAGGAATGGGATTTCTATAATATCGCCGATGATAAAATGCAGATGCTCGTGAGCTTCGCAAACATCAACATGGGCGGTTATGTTGCCGCAAAGCTTGTTGACCTCAAAACGGGAAAAGTTATCATCGATGCAACTCAGCTTTTCCTTGGCGGTAAGAAACATATTCCTCCTGCAAAGGGTGATGAACCCAATCGTTTCAAGGATAAAATCGGCAGTGCCGAATTTGATTTTATAACAAAGGAAACCGAAAGAACTCTTTGGTTCAGAAAGAAACACGGCGGTAAGAATGTTGAATGCACCTGTCAGATGGATATTATGCCCGGTCTTGAAAACATAACAACCGTTCTTCCTTTTGAGGGCGATAACACCAAATATTTCATGACAACAAAGCAGTTCTGTATGCCTTGCGATGCCGAGTTTAAAATCGATGATTTTACATATAAATTTTCCAAGGAAAATTCCTTCTGTACTCTTGACTGGGGCAGAGTAAACACTCCTCACAAAATGGTCTGGTACTGGGGAAGCGCATCAACATATGTTCCCGATGAAAACGGAATAAAGCATCTTCTCGGATTTGAAATCACATGGGCAATCGGCGATGAAAGCAACGCAACGGAAACCTGCATTCTTTATGACGGCAAGGTTCACAAAATCGGCGCGGTTGATGTTGAAAAATTCCCCAAGGGACGATTCCTTGAAGAATGGAAGTTCGTTTCCGAGGACGGAAGATTCAATATGACAATGACTCCGACCCTCGATAACCATTCGGATATCAATTTCCTTATCGGAAGAATGAACTGTCATCAGATCTTCGGCGTGTGGAACGGCAATGTAGTTCTTGATGACGGAAGAAAAATTGAAATAAAAGACCTCTTCACATTCTGCGAATATGTAGAAAACAGATGGTAAAAAAACAGCCCGCTTTGCTTGAATGCAAGGCGGGTTGATTGTTTATTTGTATAAGTTTGAAACAGATAAAGCCTGTTTTTTCATTTCTTCACGAACTTCATCGGGAGAAAGTATTTCCGCTTCCGTTCCGAATCCGAAAACCCACGCAAGGAACTGCTGGCTGACTGCAACATTAACCGTAAATGTGAAATGTTCTTCACCGTCTTTTATTATTATCGTATTTCTGCCGAAGCGGTCAAGAACAGCGCCGACAAGATGATTTGCGAAACGGAGTTTTACCTTCTGCTCATTTCCTCCGAACATACCGAAAACGGTTTTTGTGTATGCTGACATATCAACTTTTTCGAATTCTTTTATTCCTTCGCGTTCCGAATCTGTGAGACTGACATTTTCCATTTTGTCAACACGGTAATGCTTCATCTTTTCAGAGGATGAATCCCATGCAAGCATATAGTAGTTTTCGTCGTCCCAGATAAGAGCAAACGGGCTCACTTCATAAAAAGCGCCGTCATGTCTGTAGCGACGTTCTTTTTCTACGGTATACTCAAAATATTTGTATCGGATTTTTCTGTTCTGAGTTATCGCATCGGAAATAACGTCGACCGCATAATAAATGCTTTCGTTCATGCTCTTGACTCGGTTTGTGACATAAACCTGCCTTTGAAGAAGCTGACCGTCATATACGCTTGCAAGCCCCTCAAGCTTTTTGATGAGTTTATATGTTTTGTCTTCAGTGATGAATTTTGAGGATTGAATGCTGTCAACGAGAAGTTTCAGCTCGGGAAGCTCAAAATCACGCTCACCGATATAATATCCGCCGTTTTTACCCTTGAGCTGAATTATATCAAGACCGAAAAGTCGGAGTGATTCAATATCGTCATATATGCTTTTTCTTTCGGCTGAAATATCGTTTTTTGCAAGCTCCTCGATTATCGCCGCTGTGCTCACGGGATGATCTTCGTCTGAATGTTGCATGAGATATTTTACAATATAAAGCAGTTTAAGTTTCTGGTTTGATGATTTAGCCATTATAAAACCCCTTATTATATTTTTGTATCGGTTATTCTTTCAATCTCAAACGATTCTGAATAAATTTCAGTCGGGTTGTTTTCGTCAAGAACAATAAGTCTTCCGCCTCGTTCTTTTCCGTATGTAAAATATCCTGCGCCGAGGGTCTGATAAAGATTTATGCCGTCAATGTTGATATGGAAATCATTCACATGGTCATGTCCGAAGAATGCCGCAACGATATCTCCAGTCTTTTTCCAACTTTCAAACTGTCTTCTGTGATTGTTTTCAAGATTGGGAGGGCAGGGAGTTTCTCTGATTCTTCCTTCGATTATCTCGTGGCCGAATTTATAATATTTTCCGTCACGCTCGAATGTATAATCATCATCGGCTGTGACTTCTTTGAATCCGTCGTTTTCCTGCTGAACGGGCATATGCTGAAAAAGAATCGCAGGCAGGGGAGTACCGTTGTTTGCTTTTTTCAATTCCTCGGCTCTTTTTTCGTACCAGTCAATCTGGTCATCGTGAACGCAGTCATATGATAAACCGCCTTCGGAATTGCGCTGATAATCGTTTGAATCGACAAGCCAGATTGCGTATGCGTCTTTTTGACCGTCGCTGCTTTTGATTGTTACACAGCAGTTTCCGCAGCCGTAAACATTCGCATCGTTGAGATTTGAACGGCAGTTGGGATATTCCATATATTGCATCATCTGGAATTCGGTATGAAAACCTTCTTCGCCGTCGTGATTCCCGAAAACAACGCAAAGGGGAATGTTGCGTTTTCTTATTGGCTCGGTGATTTTCTGAATGGTGCTCTGAACATAATTATATGTAAATTCCTCCCAGTAACCGCTGATGTTGTCACCGCCGAAAACAACAAGGTCGGGATTTGTTCTTTCAACGGCTTTTTCAATAACATTGATTGTTTCTTTGTCGCGGCTTTCGGGGATTTCTTTGTTTTCGTCATCGTCCATAACTGGCTCAACATCGTGAATATCCGTGAGATGAAGAATTCTGAATTTGCCGTCATTGCCGAATTTAAGAGGTTCGGGATTTTCTCTTTTGAATTTTGCAGAACTAAATTTGTGGGGAGTACCCATCGCTGCAAGGCAGGGCAATGTAAGACCTATAAGAAAAGCTTTGATGATTCTGCTCATAATAAACACTCCTGAAATTTTATATAATCAGCATATCACAGCATAATTTGAAAATCAACAGCGTTTGTTAATAATTTGTTCAAAATATTGGTGTATATTGAAGCTCTACTGAATAATGCGGAGGGTATAAATTGAAGAAAATTGAAAATAAAATTCTTATAAAAATCGCACTTGCCGTTATAGGTGTTTATCTGGTTATACATTACTGGGCTAATATTTCGGGATTTATCGGCACTTTGGTATCTGTTTCCATGCCGTTGTTCTTTGGCTTTGTTATTTCATATCCGCTGAATATTCTGATGAGCTTCTATGAAAAACATTGGTTCCCGAATTCGAAAAAAGAAATTGCCCGAAAAAGCCGCAGACCAATTTGTCTTATCGGTTCGATACTGACAATTGCAGGCATTGTTTCCCTTATAGTTGTTCTTGTTGCGCCTCAGCTTGTCAACTGTATAAAGCTTCTTGTTGCGGAGGTTCCTGCCGCTATAAATATGATTGTTGAAAAACTGAAAACGATTGATTTTGTTTCCAAAGACTTAATCAACACTCTTTCTTCTATCGATTGGAAATCGAGAATCAACGATATATTTGAAACGGTAACCTCGGGTCTCGGAAGCGCAATGAATGTTGCTGTTACTGCGGTCACATCCATATTCTCCGTCGTTGCAAACGTCGTTCTCGGTCTTATATTCGCACTTTATCTTCTTCTCGATAAAAACAGACTTATACGTCAAACAAAAAAAGTCAGCGAAAAAATAATTCCCTCAAAACTTCATTCAAAAGTTTCCCATGTTGTTGAGGTGATCAATGACTGTTTTCGCAAATTCATTGTCGGTCAGTGCACAGAGGCAGTTATTCTCGGAACGCTTTGTACTGTCGGTATGATGATTCTGAAACTGCCTTATGCAGCAATGATCGGTGCGCTTATAGCTTTTACGGCACTTATTCCCATTGTCGGTGCCTTTATCGGTGCAGGTGTCGGAGCATTCCTTATTCTTATGGAATCCCCGATGAAAGCATTGATTTTCCTTGTGTTTATCGTCGTTCTTCAGCAACTTGAAGGTAATCTTATTTATCCCAAGGTGGTTGGATCGTCAATCGGTCTTCCGGGTATCTGGGTTCTTGCTGCAGTCACAGTCGGCGGTGGTGTTATGGGCATCTGGGGAATGCTTATCGGAGTTCCCGTTGCGGCGGCGGTTTACCGTCTTGTCAAAGAAGCCGTCAACAAAAAGCCCGATGCGGAATCGGTTGAATCCGCCGAAACAGTTGTTACTCAGGAATAAAGATATAAATCGGAATGCTCAGGTGTTCCGATTTTTTATATCCTCAACACAAACAAATGTTCGAAAATGTATTGAAATCAGTAAGGTTATCTGATATAATATTATCAATAAAACTACGGGAGGCATGAAAGAATGAGCGAAAAAACATATATAGCGATTGACCTCAAGTCTTTCTATGCAAGCGTTGAGGCAAGGGAAAGAGGTCTTGACCCGATGAGCGTGAACCTCGTTGTTGCCGACCCGTCAAGAACCGAAAAAACAATCTGCCTTGCAGTTTCTCCGAGCCTTAAGAGCTACGGTGTATCGGGCAGGGCAAGAATGTTTGAACTCATTCAGCAGGTGAAAAGTGCAAATGCGCTTCGCAGAATGAATGCTCCTCATAAGCGGTTTACAGGCAAATCATATGATGCCAACAAGTTGAAAGCCGACCCTTCTCTTGAAATTGACTATATTGTTTCGCCTCCGAGAATGGCTCTTTATATCGAATACAGCACGGTTATCTATCAGGTCTATCTTCGCTATGTTGCACCTGAGGATATCCATGTTTACAGCATTGATGAAGTTTTTATTGATGCAACAAATTATCTGAAACTCAACAAAATGTCGGCTCATGATTTTGCGAGAATGCTTATAAAAGAGGTTCTTGCCGAAACGGGTGTTACTGCAACTGCGGGAATAGGAACAAATCTTTATCTTTGCAAGGTTGCCATGGATATAACCGCAAAGCATATTCCTGCCGATGAAGACGGTGTAAGAATTGCCGAACTTGATGAGAGAGCTTACAGAGAGCGACTCTGGAGTCACCGACCGCTGACCGATTTCTGGAGAGTCGGCAGGGGGATATCCGAAAAACTTGAAAAACACGGTATGCTGACAATGGGCGATGTTGCTCTTTGCTCGATTCAGAACGAAGATTTGCTCTACCGTCTTTTCGGAATAAATGCCGAACTTCTCATAGACCATGCGTGGGGATGGGAGCCCTGCACCATTGCCGAAATAAAAGCATATAAACCTCAGACAAACAGTATAAGCACAGGTCAGGTTTTGCAGATGCCGTATAATTTTGAAAAAGCGAAGCTTATAACAACGGAAATGGCGGATAATCTTTCGCTCGACCTCGTTGAGAAAAAGCTTGTCACAAGTCAGCTTGTGCTTGTTATCGGATATGACAGAGAAAATCTGACTGATATCGGCAGAAGAAAAGCCTATGCAGGCGAAATCAAGATGGATTTCTACGGCAGGGAAGTTCCGAAACACGCCAGAGGAACGGCAAATATCGGAAGACAGACATCATCAACAAAGCTTATCACCGAAGCTGTTTCGGCGCTTTATGACCGCATTGTTGATAAAAATCTGCTTGTTCGGAGAATAAATCTGACTGCATGCAACGTTATCCGTGAATGCGATGCCGAAAAATATGAAGTTCCCGAACAGCTCAGCTTATTTGAAAACTACGAAGAAAAAGAACGCCAAAAAGCGGAGCTTGAAAAGGAACGAAGAATGCAGGATGCTCTTATTGAAATCAAGCAGCGATACGGCAAAAACGCTATTCTTAAAGGCATGAACTATAAAGATGGCGCAACGGCAAAAGACCGCAACAAACAAATCGGAGGTCACAAAGCCTGATATGAATGAAAAATATAAAGAAATAATAAATCTGCCGCATCACGTGTCGGAAACAAGACCTCATATGTCGATGTATGACCGTGCGGCGCAGTTCAGCCCTTTTGCGGCATTGACGGGTCATGAAGCGGCGATTGAGGAAACCGCAAGACTGACCGATACTTTCATTGAACCCAATGAGGATGAAAAGCAGATTCTTGATGCCAAAATTCATATGATCATGGATATGATTGAAGAAAAACCCGAGGTTACGGTTGTTTATTTCAGACCGGATGAAAAGAAATCCGGCGGTGCATATGTCAGCACCACCGGATATATGAAAAAAATAAATATTCTGAGCCGTGAAATAACGATGAGTGACGAAACGGTTATTCCTGCCGATTCGGTAAATGAAATTCGCTCGGATGTATTCGGAGATATTTTTATAAGCAGTTGATCATGCCGAGATGTTCAATATAGAAATCTTCAACATCCGAATTGACCTTCAGAAGTCCGCCCTGAAGTGCCATATGATCGCCCTGATAAACGGGCATGATGTTCCATATGCCTTTTTCAACGGCGTTTTTATCAAAGTTTTTGGTCGGTGCGCTTGAAGGTGCGGCGGCGGAAATTGTGTTGACAAGACCGTCGTTTTCAAACCAGCTTTCATCAACGATATAGCCGCCGTCGGTTGTTCCCGTGAGAGAGCCCATTTCATCGGCGCTGCTCTGGAAAAGAATTTCCGTCAGATTTTTGTCAACCTTGTATGTGCCGTTATCCTGTTTTACGGTTGATGAGCAGGGAAATGAAAAATAATATGTTTTTTCGCTTGTCACCATGTTTTTGTTAAGTTCAAGTGCATGGTCGATAAACATATCATATGCGGCGGTGTCGGTGTTTTCAGGCATGGAATTATTGAAACCGTAAGCCGTTGTGCCGTTATGAGGAGCGGCAAGAGCGGTCATTGAATAAATCATGTCCTCTTTTCCGCCCGTAAATAAGGGTGAAATATCGTTTTCGTCCGTAACTGCCTTTTCAGCCTCGCTTCCGACTGCCATGAGAGTTGCAAAAACTCTTATTGTTGCGCCGCCGAAAGAGTGACCGAGAAGGTTTATTTTATTTTCAGAATCCCATTTTTCAATCAGCGCTCTGTCGGTGAAATCCTCTCCGAATCTATCGTGACCGCAACGCTCGCTGTGTTCTTTTCCGTAGTCAACAACAGTTCCTGTTAACTGTGCATAAAGCTCGCAGGCTCTGTCCCATGCGCTGCC
Organism: Acutalibacteraceae bacterium; assembly: GCA_045631105.1. GTDB lineage: Bacteria > Bacillota > Clostridia > Oscillospirales > Acutalibacteraceae > CAG-177. The sequence continues at coordinate 11,766 of JAZQTZ010000093.1, read as the reverse complement.
GCTCGGTGAAACCGAAGCTGCATAGCAGTCAAAACCGTGTTTGTTGAGCTTGTTGAGAAGGTTGCCTCCGAACATTCCCCAATAGGGCATAACGGAATAAACCGTATCATAACTTCCCCAACCCGAAAGACCGTGAACGTAGACGTAGGCATAATTTGTGTTCCATTTTTCGATATCCTTGTTTTTGCCCGGAAAGAAAACGGAAATGATGCTCATTATGATTGCAAGGGGTATTGAAATTATTTTTGCCATAATATTTCTCCAACTTTCTTTATTTGGTTATCCGATAAATAAATTATATACCGATTTTTTCTCAAAAACAATACACAATATTGCTCGTAGTCATATAACTTTGAAATAAACAATCGTTATATAAATATATTGAAAAGAGCAGAAATGTTTGTTATAATGTATCTGTTGTGCATAATCTTGAAAAGGAGTAATAATTATGAGTGAAATTTTTAACATTCCCGCAATAAAATATGAAGGTCCCAAAAGTAAGAATCCTCTTGCTTTCAAATACTATGATAAAGACCGTGTCATCATGGGTAAAAAGATGAGCGAACATCTCAGATTTGCCATGGCATGGTGGCATAATCTCTGCGCTTGCGGAACAGATATGTTCGGCAGAGATACCGCAGAAAAAACCTTCGGCGCAGTTCCCGGAACAATGGAACATGCCAAGGCAAAGGTTGACGCAGGCTTTGAATTCATGTCAAAGCTCGGTGTTGAATATTTCTGCTTCCATGATGCAGATATCGTTCCCGCCGCAGATGATATCAAAGAAACCAATAAAAGACTTGATGAAATCACCGATTACATTCTCGAAAAGATGAATGAAACAGGCATCAAGTGCCTTTGGGGTACAGCCAATATGTTCTCCGACCCCCGTTTCATGAACGGTGCGGGAAGCACAAATTCCGCAGATGTTTTCTGCTTTGCAGCTGCACAGGTCAAGAAAGCACTTGACCTCACAGTTAAGCTCGGCGGTAAAGGTTATGTTTTCTGGGGCGGAAGAGAAGGCTATGAAACTCTTCTCAACACTGATGTTAAGTTTGAACAGGAAAATATTGCCCGTCTTATGCGTCTTGCAATTGACTACGGCAGAAAAATCGGTTTCGACGGCGATTTCTATATCGAACCCAAGCCGAAGGAGCCCATGAAGCATCAGTATGATTTCGACGCTTCAACAGCTATCGGTTTCCACAGACAGTATGGTCTTGACAAGGATTTCAAGTTGAATATTGAAGCAAACCATGCAACTCTTGCAGGTCATACCATCCAGCATGAGCTTCGCATCAGCGCAATCAACGGAATGCTCGGAAGCATCGATGCAAACCAGGGCGACCTTCTTCTCGGTTGGGATACCGACGAATTCCCGTTTGATGTTTATGAAGCAACAATGTGCATGTATGAAGTTCTTAAGAACGGCGGATTTGTAAACGGCGGTCTTAATTTCGACGCTAAAAACCGCAGACCCAGTAACACCCACGAGGATATGTTCCTTGGATTCATTCTCGGTATGGATACCTTTGCTCTCGGTCTTATCAAGGCTGCTGAAATCATTGAAGACGGCAGAATTGACGGTTTTGTTGCAGATAAATATTCCTCATTCAACAGCGAAATCGGTAAGAAAATCAGAAGCGGAAACGTTACTCTTGAAGAGCTTTCCGATTATGCTTGCGAAATGGGCAAGCCTGCAAATCCCGGTTCGGGCAAGCAGGAATATCTTGAAAGCGTAATCAACAATATAATGTTCGGGTGATAATATGAAATATGTTATCGGTATAGATTTAGGTACCACGGGTCTGAAAACCGTTGTTTTCAGCCGTGAGGGCGATGTTATTGCCTCGGCTTACAGAGAATATCCTCTTTCTCAACCGAAAAACGGTTGGGCAGAACAGGATCCCGAACTCTGGTGGATTGCCGCAAAAGAAACAATTGATGAAGTGCTTTCAGAAAGCAAAATTGCAAGCGAAAACATCGTTTCTCTCGGCATATCAGGTCAGATGCACGGTCTTGTTATGCTTGATGAAAATTGTGATGTTATCCGTCCCGCAATTCTTTGGTGTGACCAGAGAACGGGTGCAGAATGCGATGATATTACCAACATAATCGGCAAGGAAAGACTCATTGAAATAACCGCAAATCCTGCTCTTACGGGCTTTACCGCATCAAAAATCATGTGGGTCAAAAAGCACGAAAAAGAGAATTTTGATAAATGCAGACATATTCTTCTTCCGAAAGATTATCTCCGTTTCAGACTTTCGGGAGATTTTGCAACGGATGTTTCAGATGCATCGGGTATGCAGCTTCTTGATGTCAAAAACCGTTGCTGGTCAGACGAAGTCTGCGAAAAGCTCGGAATTGATGAATCATTGCTCGCAAAGGTTTATGAATCCGTTGATGTAACGGGTCATGTGAGCGCAGAGGCATCAAAGGAAACAGGTCTTTCAGAAAAAACACTCATCGTTGCAGGCGCAGGCGATAATGCCGCCGCCGCAGTCGGTACGGCTGTTATCCGTGACGGAAAAGCCTTCACAACAATCGGAACATCGGGCGTTGTTTTTGTTCATACCGATGAGCCGAAAATTGACCCTATGGGCAGAGTTCATACCTTCTGCTGTGCCGTACCCGGAAAATGGCATGTTATGGGCGTTACTCAGGCGGCAGGCCTTTCGCTTCAATGGTTCAAAAACCAGTTTTGCCTTGCTGAAACGGAAGAGAGCCTTGCAAAAGGGGAGGATGTTTATAAAATCACCGACGAAAAAGCGGCGGATATCCCCATCGGAGCAGAAAAGCTTTTCTATCTTCCTTATCTTATGGGCGAAAGAACGCCTCATCTTGACCCCGACTGCAGAGGTGTATTCTTCGGAATTTCCGCCATGCACACAAGAGCGCATTTTATCCGTGCCGTAATGGAAGGCGTTGGATATTCGCTTATGGATTGCCTCAAAGTTCTTGATGAAATGGGAATAAATCCTGATTCAATGCTTGTTACGGGCGGCGGCGGAAAATCGAAACTCTGGAAAGAAATGCTCGGCGATATGTTCCGTCTTAACATAAAAACCATTCGGTCAAAGGAAGGCCCCGCTCTCGGTGTTGCTGTTCTTGCGGCAGTCGGCGCAGGTCTTTATGATAATATCTATGATGCTGCTGACAATATGGTTAAATACAGCGACAAAGAATATCTTCCCGATGAAGAAAACGGCGATAAATACGCAAAGAATTTTGCTCTTTATTCAAAGATTTATTCTTCACTTAAAGATAACTACAAAGAGCTTGCAAGTTTATAAAAAATTAACCGCCTCAGATTTCGGTCCGAGGCGGTTTTCTTTTTATTTTATTGTTGCAAAAGCATTTCTCATTTCCGTAACGGTTCCCGTTGAAATGCCGTAGCTGTATTCAACAGGCTTGAAGCTTGAAAATTCCATTACTTCAACCGCTGCGATATATGATGTTGTTCCGTCTTTTGAGGGGTCGGAGTTGTTTGTTTTTTCTCTGTCATAAACGCCTGCAAGAAAAGCAGGTTCGCTCGGAACATAAATTCCTATTCCGAAACTGTCATCATATTCTCCGATGAATGCTGCCCAGTTTTCCGTGGAATAAAAATTCGGATAACCTGCATCGGGCCAGAATATCAGCTCGTTTTCATAGGAGAGAGCGGGGTCGTTTGTCCACGGAGCGCTTCCGCTGTAATATACAAATCTGTTGAACGGTTCAATGCAGTAAAACGCAGGCATTTCCTGAGTTGTTGTAACGCTTTCATATCCTGAAAAGTCAACGAATCTGCATGAAACATCAACAAGATTTTTCTTTAAAGTGTAGGTTGCTTCCATATATGACGGTGTAATACAATCGGAGGTTTTTGCCCAGTCAAGGGGACGGCACTTAATATAAAGTGAGTTTCCTGAAGTGATTATATCAACGATTTTGCTTGCGTCACCGAACTGATTGCCACCCTGAACGGGGTTATAGTTCCACTTTTGTCCCATGAATTCGCCGGGAACATAACCGTCTCCGGATGTGCCGTAATATGACTGCTGAACAAGTCTGCCGGGGTCGTTTCTGTTAATGAGATTAACATTGTTGTTGACCGATTTTGAATTGTATCTTTCCGAAGCGTTTGAATCAACAAAAATTCTTTCGTCAATTTTAACTGCTTCTACATTTGAATCAAGGTCTTCAAGATAACTGAGCGAGCCGCCCCATAAGAGGTCAACTCCGAGCTTATATTCGCCGTTCTGAACAAAAACCTCTCTGTCGGGAATTTCACGGTTGAAAACCCCTGCGCCTTCAAGCGAGAAACTTCCGCTTTCGACCTCGAGCGGAGTGAATGAGAAAGAACAGATTTTGTTTGCTTTGTTTTTGTCAAGCATTCCGTCGATGAAGCTGTAAAACAGTCCGTCTTCCGAGGGTTCAAGGAAAAATTCTTCGATGTAAGTTTCGGCTTTTATGTTTATATAAGTGATTGAAGCTTTGGTGTAAGCGTCGGTTTTGTATTTTATTCCGAAATAGTTGAACCAATCGGTTTTGACATTTCCGAAATCAAATAAAAGGGCATTTTCTTTTTTGAATTCACCGCTCTTTTCAACGGCTGTCAGTTCATCGCAAAGCATGATTTCATTTTCTGTAAAACCGTTTTCGAATCCGAAATCCGCATCGATGTTTTTCGGCAGAAAACTGAAAAGATATGACGGAAAGAAAATGATGAATGAAAGTATAACGGATATTATTCTTTTCATATGTATTCTCCTTTAAAAATTTTTATCAATAACCATCTGACGGTAGTCAAGCATCTCAAAGCCGAGTCGCTTATAGAGTTGTTTGGCGCCGTCATTTTCATCTCCGACCTCAAGGCGGATGCGTTTCATTTTGCCTGAAAGTTCAGTTTTGAGATGTTCGAAAAACTGTGTGCCGATGCCCTTTGAACGGAATTCTTCTTCAACGAAAAGTTCTTCAATCCATGCCGCCATGCCGCCGACCTCGGTTTCGAATTTCATTGAAACAACAGCATATCCCGCTGTTTTTCCGTCGTATTCGAAAATATATCCTTTGACAAGTTCGGGGATTTCAAGAGCTGCATCAAAGCTTGACATCATAACCTCATCGGAGGGAAAATGCAGAACTGCGGGGGGAGCATAGAATTTTTTAACCATGGAGAAAAATGTTTCTCTGTCGGTTTCTTTGAATTTTCTGAAAGTAATAACCATTTTTATTCCTCGATTTTAATTTTGTTTGTGTAAATATAATCCTGCAGATATTCGCTTGCCGCTTCAATATCAACGATTTCAACCCATTGACCGTTCTTTGTGCCTGCTTTCATATGGTCATCAATCGGAACGCGGTTCTGCTCGATATCAAATGCGGCAATTCCGATTCCTGCTTTGTATGTAAGACCTGTTATTTCAAGCGCCGACATATCGGTCTGAATGAGGGGGAAAACCTTGTTCATCGTTTCGATAAGAGCGGGAATGCCTGCTTTTTTAGCTTGATTAATGAGTGCGGAAATAACTTTTCTTTGTCTGTATGTTCTCATATAATCCGAATCAAGCTTTCGGATTCTGCAATAGACAAGAGCTTCTTCACCGTTGAGTGTAACATTTTCTCCGCTTTCAACGGTCTGCCTTGTTGTGTTGTTGATAAATTTTGCTTCCTTTTTTGTAACCTCAACGGTAACGCCGCCAAGACTGTCGATTATTTGCGTGAACATATCAAAATCAACCATAACATAGTGGTCAATGTCAACGCCGAAATTATATTCCAGCGTGTCAACAACCAGCTGAGGTCCACCCGATGAACAAGCGGAATTAAGTTTCGCTTTTTTGCCTTTTGACGGTATTTCAACCCAGCTGTCACGAAGAAACGAGGTGAGCTTTATTTTCATGTGTGCAAAGTCAACCGAAACAAGAATCATGGAATCCGAGCGTGATGATGAATCGGCTTTTCCGTCAACGCCGAGAAAAAGTATGTTTGAAACAAACGGACTGCTTTTGAGTTCAAATGCCGAAACATATTTGTTTGATTCAAGGTCGTTTCTTGTATAACCCGATATTGCGGCAAACACAAAAATGAACACAGACGAAAAAATAAAAATTCCGATAAGCAATGTTGCAATAATTTTCAGAAAACGGTGCTTTTTCTTTTCTTTTTTTGGCTTTTCATCCTGCGGAGGAGGTGCTTCATTTAAAAAGTTGAATTCAATCTCCTGAGGTTGATTTCTGTTCTTTGAAATATAAATATCTTCCATCCGGATTTCCTTTCAAATTTACTGAAACCATTTTAACGCAACTTTTTCTGATATACAATACTTAATTGTAAATTATTTTAAACAAATATATATTTTGTTTGACTTTTGGACGTTTGTGTTTTAGAATAATAGCGTATGTGCCGAGTGAGTTGGGCAGTCGCGGGCGACTTATGTCGCGTGAGGAAAGTCCGAGCTTCACAGAGCAGGATAACGGCTAACGGCCGCCGAGGGTGACCTTAGGGAAAGTGCAACAGAGATATACCGCCTGCTTTGCAGGTAAGGGTGGAAAGGCGAGGTAAGAGCTCACCGGCGTGCGGGGAACCGCACGGCCCTGCAAACCCTATCCGAAGCAACACCGATTGGGGGAGGATTTATTCCGTCGTTTGCTCGACGATACTCCGAAGGGTGGCTAAAGCCGTGCAGCAATGTACGGCGTAGACAGATGATTGCCTTAAATGACAGAACTCGGCTTACAGATTCACTCGGCACATAATTTTTACTACTGGTTAAAGGCAGCTATGGAAGAGTTTGTTACCGTAACGGGTGTTGTGGAATACATAACATTTCAAAATAGCGAAAACGGCTACACTGTTCTTGAGTTTTCAAGTGACGGTGAACTTTTTACTGCAACGGGTAACATAGGCGATCTTTACTGCGGCGAAAGAGTAACTTTTACAGGCAGATGGTCGGTTCATCCGACATTCGGCAAACAGCTGAAAATAGAAGGCTGTGTCCGTGAAATGCCCGAAACCGCAGCGGAAATGCTTTCATATCTGTCATCGGGTATAATAAAGGGGATAAGAGAAAAAACAGCGCAGAAAATTGTTGAAAGATTCGGCGATGAAACTTTCTATATAATCGAAAACGAACCGAAACGCCTTTCGGAAATCAAAGGTATTTCCCGAGACAGAGCGAAGGAAATTTCCGATGAATTCAGAAAACGTGCCGCTGAAAGAGAAGCGCTCATTGCTCTTGAAAAATACGGCATGACAACTGCCGAATGCCTTAGAGTTTTTAAAGTGTTCGGTTCAAAATCCGTTGAGATTGCCGAAAGAAATCCGTATCTGTTTGTTTCGGAACGTATCGGTATTTCGTTTGAAAAAGCTTGCGATATCGCAAAAAGGCTTCCCGTTCCGCCTGCAGATGAATACAGAATTTCGGCAGGTATTTTGTATGTCGTAAGGCATAATCTCTATAACGGTCATACCTGCCTTCCGCGTGAAAAACTGATTCCTCCGTGTGTTTCACTTCTCGGATGTTCAGATGACGAGGCTGAAATTCAGCTTGATAAACTTATCGAACAAAAACAACTTGTTTCTGATGTGCTATACGGCAGAGAATTTATATTTCTTCCCGAAATCTATGATGCTGAGAAAAAAGCGGCGAACACCGTTCTTTTTATGAAACGCTTTGCTCCGAAATGCCTTGATGATATTGATGAGCAGATAAATCATGCCGAACTCATCGGCGGTATCTGCTATAATGATATGCAGCGTCTTGCAATAAAGCTTGCCGTTGAAAGAGGAATACTTATTCTTACCGGCGGACCGGGAACAGGCAAAACAACAACCTTGCGAGGAATACTCAAAGTATTTGAAAAGCAGGGGCTTGAGGTTGCTCTTGCCGCACCGACAGGCAGAGCCGCCAAAAGAATGAGCGAGCTGACAGGCAGAGAGGCAAAAACAATCCACAGATTGCTTGAGGTTGAATGGGACAGAAATGACAGACCTGTTTTTCAGCGAAATAAACGCAATCCTCTCGGCGTCGGCGCAGTTATTATAGATGAACTTTCAATGGTTGACATTGTTCTTTTTTCAAGCTTGCTTGATGCACTTCCCATCGGTTGCAGACTTGTTATGGTCGGTGACTCAGACCAGCTTCCTCCTGTCGGGGCAGGAAACGTTCTGCATGATATGATAAATTCAAAGGCTCTTCCCGTTGTTGAACTGAAAGAAGTTTTCCGACAGGCAATGGAGAGTCTTATTGTTACAAATGCTCATAAAATTGTTAGGGGTGAATCGCCTGAAATAACGAGAACGGACAAGGATTTTTTCTTTATGGAAAGAGTTCAGCCGTTTTCGGCAGCAAAAACAGTAACGGAGCTTTGTGCAACAAGGCTTCCGAATGCATATAAATATTCACCGACAGACGACATCCAGGTTCTCTGCCCTTCAAGAAAAGGTGAGGCGGGAACTGTTAATCTTAATAAAAATCTGCAGGCGGCAATCAATCCTCCTGCGAAGCATAAGCGTGAACACAGTTTCGGTCAGCGAGTATTCCGAGAAGGCGATAAGCTTATGCAAACAAAAAATAATTATAATATTCCCTGGTCTGCTTCTGATAAAGAAGGTCTCGGCGTTTTCAACGGCGATATCGGAATTCTTGAAAAAATAGACGAGGTCGCTCATGCGTTGTATGTTCGTTTTGATGACAGAATGGCTGAATACCCGTTTGAGGTAAGCGCCGAACTTGAACATGCATATGCTGTTACGGTTCATAAAAGTCAGGGTAACGAGTTCGAGGCGGTTGTTATGCCCGTAACGGGAGTTGTTGAACAGCTTGCTTACCGTAATCTGCTTTATACTGCCGTAACCCGTGCAAAAAAGCTGATGATTCTTGTTGGTTCAAGAGATACTGTTGAACGAATGGTAAAAAATAACAGTAAGGCAAAACGTTATTCTGCGCTCAAAAGTTTTATAATGCTTGGTGAAGAAAATTGAGGAAATTTGCAGAAAATTTGATTTATTCTCTTCTTCCGAGAAGATGTGCATACTGCGGAAAGGTTATTGTTTCAAGCCGTATGTCATGTAATAAATGTGAAAAAGAGCTCCCGAGAGTAACGGGCGTTATCTGCAGAAAATGCGGGCGTGAAAAAGATAAATGCAATTGTAAGGGTGCAGAAAAATATTATGATTCAATTGCCGCACCTTTTTATTTTGATGGTTGTGTCAGAAAAGGTGTTCATGTTTTCAAATTCAGAAACGGCCTGAGAAATTCCGAAGCCTATTCATTTGAAATGTCCGAAACCGTAAAAGAAAAATTCGGCGGAGTGGATTTTGATTATATAACCGAAGTTCCCATGACAAAGAAAAGCAGAAAAAAGAGGGGATATAACCAGTGTTTCTACCTTGCGAAAGGGATTTCGGAAAACCTCGGAATAGAACATAAACCAGGTGTTATTTCAAAAATATATGACACAAAAATTCAGCATGAAACCAAATATTATCTCCGCAAAGGAAATCTGACCGGTGTTTTTGATGTTTCAAATCCGTCGGATGTGAAGGATAAAACAATTCTTCTGTGTGACGATATTTCAACGTCAGGAGAAACATTCAATGAATGCGCCAAGATGCTCTGGCTTCACGGTGCAAAGGAAGTATACTGCATTGCTCTTGCGGTGACTGTTTATAAAAAGAAAAAGTAGTTATAAAGGCGGTGGAAAAATGCTCGGTGCAAATATAGGAATAGACCTCGGAACAACCTCCATTGTTGTCTTCGTTGAAGGCAAGGGTGTTGTTATGACCGAGCCTTGTGTTGCCGCTTATGAAAAAGAAAGCGGTAAGCTTATCGGTGTCGGTAAGCGTGCGTGGGATATGGTAGGTAAGAATCCCGATTCAATACGCGTTGTCAGACCCATGACTCACGGCGTTGTTTCCGATTTTACTGCAACCAAACATATTCTTCGCTATGTGCTTTCGAAAATATGTAAAAACATGGTGTTTAAGCCCAATGTTGTTGTTTGTGTACCTTCGATGGCAACGAGTCTTGAAAAAAGAACCATACTTGACCTTGTAACTGCGGCGGGTGCAGCAAAGGCTTGCTTGATTGAAGAACCTCTTGCAGCAGCTCTCGGTGCAGGACTCGGAAACGACAAACCTATCGGCACAATGGTAGTCGATATCGGCGGTGGTACAACTGATATTGCGGTTATAACAATGGGATGTATTTCTGTTTCGCGTTCAATAAAGATTGCGGGTAATGCGCTTGATGAGGCAATTGTCCGTCAGATAAGACGTGAAAGAGATATAATTATCGGCGATAAAACAGGTGAATATATAAAGAAACAAATCGGTTGTTCATTCCTTCGTGATGTTGAACTCGGTCTTACGGTAAAAGGTAAGCATTTCATAACCAATATGCCTGTAAGTATTGAAGTCACTTCAACCGAAGCTTATCTCGCTATGAGACCTCATCTCGAAACGATTGCGGAAGCTGTTCGTTCCGTTCTTGAACTGACTCCTCCCGAGTTATCGGCGGATATAGCTGAATCGGGAATTCATTTAACAGGCGGCGGTGCGATGCTTCGGGGTATTGCCGAAATGATTGAACGTAAAACCGGTGTAAAAACAACCGTTGCCGAAACTCCGCTCAACTGCGTTGCGCTTGGAACAGGTGAAGCGCTTTCACATATGGATATCCTCAGTCAGAACGGCTATGTGTTCAAAGCACGTGATGAAATCGGAGGACTTGATCCGCAGGCTGAATAAAACAAAACAAACCGTCCAAGAATGTTGTTACAACATAAAAGGACGGTTTATTTTTATGAAAAAAACTCAGATGATTGAAATTTCCGTGGCAATAGGACTTGTGCTTTCAATGATATTTTCCGTTGTCAGCTTTGGAACAGATTGCAGTAATATAAGAAGTAATACGATAAGACTTCATATACTTGCAAATTCCGACAGCGAAGAAGACCAGAATGTGAAACTGCTTGTAAGAGATGCTCTTCTTTCGTGCGGCAGTAATATCTTTAGTGGAACGGTTAATAAAGAAAACGCAGAAATGTATCTTGAAAATGAAAGAGCAAGTCTATTAAAAACGGCAAATGAAGTTCTTTCTGAAAACGGTTTTGATTATACCGCCGATATTTTTCTGACGGAAGAATATTTTCAGACCCGTGAATATGAAAATTTCACTCTGCCTGCAGGAGAATATCTTGCATTAAAAGTTATCCTCGGAAAAGGGGAGGGACATAACTGGTGGTGCGTCATGTTCCCGCCGTTGTGTCTGCCTGTCGCAACTCAAAGATCAAACACCGAAATTATTCTTGGAAAAGACGGTGCTAAAATAATCAGCAGTCCCGTTAAATATGAAATGAGATTTAAAATGGTAGAAATTATCGAGGACTTAAAGCAAAGACTATGCAAGTGATTTTTTGATGCTGATTAAATGATTGTGTGCAGAGGTTGGCGACCCAACACCCGTGCACCGTCAGGTGTGGCAGCAATTTAATATGTAGTTAATAGATTTTAGTGTAGGGGGTGATGCCAACATCACCCCTTTTTAAAAAGAAAAGTTTTAATTAATATTTAAATGATAAGTATTCTATATATTAATTACAATATAAAACATAGCCTCCGAACGGCTTTCAAACTGAAACACACGGAGCGGTTGACAAGAGTAATAAAAAGTTGTGAAAAAAAGTGTTGACAAAGTGGAATGGTTGTGATATATTATTCAAGCACTCCGCAAGAACGGTGTGCAACGCACCTTGAAAATTAAACAACGATTGATAG
>JAZQTZ010000092.1:0-43316 GCA_045631105.1 Acutalibacteraceae bacterium | reverse complement strand
TGCCTCTTTACAGCAACCTTTTCTATCCGTTCCCTCTTGATCCGCCTCATGTTCCCGATGAAAATCCTGCAGGTCACTATAACCGAAAAATCACCCTCGATAAAAAAGAGGGCAAGAGCTATTATATCAATTTTGAAGGCGTTTCTTCTTGCTTCTATCTTTATGTTAACGGAGAATTTGCCGCTTACAGCCAGGTATCCCATTGTACAAGCGAAATTGATATCACCGATAAGCTTGTTGACGGCGAAAACACTATTGACGTTGTTGTTGTCAAATGGTGCGACGGCAGTTATCTCGAAGATCAGGACTATTTCAGACTTTCGGGTATTTTCAGAGAGGTTTATATTCTCGAAAGAGCAGAAACCCATATCAAGGATATCTATATCAAAACCGACCTTGCCGACGATATGAAATCCGCAGATATCTATGTTAAGGATATTCTCTGGTACGGCGATGACGAAAACTTTGAATATAAGCTTATTTCACCCGACGGAAATGTTGTTTTCAAGGGCGAAGAGCTTGAGTTTACAATTGAAAATCCCGTTCTCTGGAACAGCGAAAATCCTCAGCTTTATACTCTCCTTGTTTCAATGGGCGGCGAGATTATTCCCTTTAAAATCGGTATCAAGCGTATCGATTTCAGAGGCAATGTTGCTTATGTCAACAATCAGCCGATAAAGCTTTACGGTATCAACCGCCACGATTCAAATCCCGAAACAGGTTATTACTGTGACAGAGAGCATATGCTTCGTGATATTCATATCATCAAGCAGGGCAACTGCAACACGGTCAGAACATCCCATTATCCCAATGCGCCCGAATTCCTCGAACTCTGCGATGAATACGGTCTTATGGTTGTTGATGAAGCGGATATCGAAACCCACGGCATGGGCTTTGAATACCGTGACACATGGGATTGGATGCGTTGGTCGATGCTTTCCACCGAAGATGAGTGGGAGCCTGCTTATGTTGACCGTGCGCAGCGTCTTTTTGAAAGAGATAAGAACCATGCCTGTGTTATCATGTGGTCGCTCGGCAATGAATCAGGCTGCGGCAAAAACCACAGAGCAATGGGTAAATACATAAAGAGCCGTGAACCCGAAGCAATTATTCACTATGAGAACTCTCATCTTGAATTCAAGGCTGTTCCCATCGGCGAAAACTTCAGCGATATTTCCGATGTTGAAAGCCGTATGTATTCATCTCTTGAATATACCGAAGAATATGCAAAGAATAAAAACTCCAAAAAGCCTTTCTATTTCTGTGAGTTTGTATGTTCATTAACAACGGGCGATATCCATGCTCATTGCGATTTGTTCAAGAAATATCCCGCAATCTGGGGCGGATGCATCTGGGAAATGACTGACCACGCAATCTCTGTAAACGGCGGAAAAGGCTACCGTTACGGCGGCGATTTCGGCGATTATCCCCATAACTCAACTTGCTGCATCGACGGTCTTGTGTTTGCCGACAGAAGTCTGCGTCCCGGTTTCTATGATATGAAGAAGGGCTATCAGCAGTTCGGCGCTGAATATGAAAACGGCAAGATTGCCGTTAAGAACTATCGCTATTTTGAAGACCTTTCCGATATGTATATCAAGTGGAGTCTTGATGTTAACGGCGAAAGCGTTATGAATGGCAGAATTGACGACACGGATATTGCTCCTCAGGGCACAAAAGAATACGCACTCTTTGAAAATGCACCCGTGAGTGATTGCTGTTATCTCACCCTCACATTCCACGAAAAATCAGACAGAAAGTGGGCGAAAGCCGATTTCGAAACAGGCTTTGTTCAGTTCGATTTGTCAACCGAAACCGAAAAAGCAGTTGTCAAGGCAGGAATCCCTGCCGTTTCCGAGGGTGACAGGTATATCACAATCGAAGCAAACGGTGTTGTTTATACATTTGATAAGCCTTACGGCAGAATTTCATCCGTTCTTTGCGGCGGAAAAGAAATGCTTTCCGAACCCGTTAAGGTTGAAATTTGGAAAGCCCATGCATGGAATCAGCTTGGCGAGGCAGATGACAGAAGAAGCGCAAATATTCAGGCGGCTGTTCAGAAAACATATTCGGCAACGGTTTCCGAAGAAGCGGACTGCGTTAAAATCATTTGTCCCGTTTCAATCGGCGGACCTGCTGTTGTTCCTATACTGAACGGCGAAATGACATATAAATTCTACGGTGACGGAAGCGCTGTTATCGGATTCAACGGCGAATACAGAAAGCTCATGGTTGAAATGGGTATGCAGCTTCCGAGATTCGGCTTTACATTCAGACTCAACGGCGGCTATGAGAATATGGAATTCTTCGGCAAAGGTCCTCAGGAAGCATATGCCGACCGTCATCTTGCCGCACGTTACGGAAAATTCGAAACAACCGTTTCCGAAAACTTTGTTCCTTATGTCCGTCCTATCGAAAACGGCGCACATTTCGGAACAAGATACGGAACTGTTTCAAACGGTGAAAACGGCATGATTTTTGCTCCTGCAAGCGAAAAGACATTCTTCTTCAATGCATCGCATTTCACACCTTATATGCTCGAGGAAACTAAGCATAACGATGAGCTTGTTCCTCTTGAAGATACCGTTGTTTATACCGACTGGCGCATCGATGTTCAGGGAGGTCACGGCAGATATGATGAGGTTGAACCCGAACGCAAGTGGGGATTTGAACCTATTGAATTCTCAACTGCATTCAAACCTTTCTGCGGTGAAATCAATCCGTTTGATTTCATAAATAACAACAGATAATTAATTAATCCCCATGATTTTCATAATCATGGGGATTTTTTTAAAGTATAATGCAGATAAGTCCGCTGCAGCCTTCGTTGATAACTCTTTCAAGGGTTTCGCGGAGTTTGAGTCTTGCATCGCCCGGCATTCTGTAGAGTTTGTTATGCAGACCTTCGTTGACAAGCTGGTGGAGTGAAGTGCCGAAAATGTTTGACTGCCATATCATTGACGGATTTTCCTCGAATTCTTTGAGCAGATATTTTATCAGTTCTTCGCTCTGTGATTCGGAGCCGACTATCGGTGCAACCTCGGTCTGAATATCAGCTTTCATAATATGAAGAGAGGGTGCGCTTGCTCTGAGTCTTACGCCGTATCTTCCGCCTTGCTTCATGATTTCGGGTTCTTCGAGCGACAAATCTTCAATGTCGGGAAGCACTATTCCGTAACCCGTTGCCTCAACCTCGTCAAGGGCGTTCTGTATGCGCTTGTAACCGCTTTGCGCAGCGGAAAGCTCCTTGATTTTCTGCATGAGTTCATGCTCATTTTCAACCGCTATTCCCGTTTCCTCTTCTATAATCTTAAAGAAAAGGGAGGGGTGAAGCGCAATGTTTATTCTTGCGCTTCCCGTTGCAAGGTTCATGCTTTCGATGTTTGATGATGTTATATATTCACCTGATGAAACCTTTTCAGAAAAAGCTTTAATATCACGGACTTTTTTCAGGTTCCCTGCAAGAGAACTGATTCTTCCGAAAACATCCGAACGAAGCCAATGGCTTTTATCGAGAGAGGTTATCCATCCGGGCATATCAACTCGTATTTCTTTAATCGGGAATTCCGATAAAACCTGCGAAAGGATGTCGGAAATATCTCCGTGGCCGAGTTCGAGGCAATTGACCGCAACAACCGGAACGCCGTATTCATCGGTCATTTCCGAAGCAAGTTTCTGAGATGCTGCGGAAGACGGTTCAACGCAGTTGAGAAGAACAACAAACGGCTTCTGAAGTTCATGAAGTTCGTTTATAACTCTTTTTTCAGCTTCGGCATATTCGCTTCGGGGGATTTCGCTGATCGATCCGTCGGTTGTAACAACAAGTCCGATTGTTGAATGCTCCGTGATAACCTTGCGAGTGCCTGTTTCTGCCGCCATGTTAAACGGAATTTCCTCATCGAACCATGGGGTTTTAACCATTCTCGGATTATCTCCCTCGATATATCCGAGTGCAGACGGAACAATGTATCCGACGCAGTCAATCATGCGAACTTTCATTCTTGATTTGGAGGGGAGCGTTATTTCAACAGCGTCCTCAGGGATGAATTTCGGTTCAGTTGTCATTATTGTTCTGCCTGCCGATGATTGAGGAAGTTCATCCGTCGCTCTGTCTCGGCGCAGGGAATCTTCGATGTTCGGTAAAACCATATTTTCCATGAATTTCTTGATGAAAGTGGATTTTCCTGTTCTGACGGGACCCACAACACCGATGTAAATATCTCCGCCTGTTCTTGCGGCAATATCGTTATAAATATTGTTGACAGCCATTGTAATTCCTCCGGATTCATTGTTTTTTTGCTTCTGTAAAAATCTATGCTCCGTCGGGACAATGTATGACAGAAAAACACGGACTGCTTCTCAATTGAAACAGTCCGTGTGGTATTTTAATTATTTTTTGAGGGAGTCTTTTATAAGTATAATAAGAGAATCAAAAATGATTTTTTCATCCATTCTGGTGTCGGGTTCTCTTGTGCCTTCAACAGGGACAAGTTTGTCATTCTTGATTTCCATGAACTGAGGATAATTTTTGTTTGAACGAACATTAGGCTGACCGTCAAAGAGGATGAGCCATGTTATAAATTCAAGGTAGGGGTCAACAAATTCATTGTGGAGATTGCCTTTGATATACCATGTATGTTCGGGGAATGCACCTGTTGAAGCGTCGATTATTTTGTCAGGTGAAACGTGGTTATGACCGCATGAAGTTTTCTTCTGCTTGTAGTTATCGCCGAGAGTTTCTCCCATTTTTGCAACCGTTGCACCGATGCTCATATATTCTGTGTCAATAAGAAAATCGGAATGGTTTTCTTTTTCTGCAGTAACGGGAACGCTTGAAATATCATAACCCAAAGCGCTGACTACTGCTGTGCCGTTTCTCTTTGCTTTGTTGATGATTGAGGTCAGTTTGCACTGAACATTGTAATGATAGTAGTCAACTTTCTTTTCGAGTTCATCATATTTATCAAGACCTCTGAAAGTTGCTTTCTTTGCGTCTTCATAATATTCGTCGGGAACGAATGACCACACGCCGGGCATTGTGCCCATAACATCGATAAGATAATCGTCAAATATTCTGTCGAGCTGTTCGTTGAGAATTTTTTCAACAAAATTAAGAAGATTACCTGTTATACCGTAGTCGTTGAGAAGAGAGATAATTGCGCCGACGAGCTGTGCGGTGACATCCTCATAACCCATGATTCCCATAACAAATTCTGCAACAGCCTCATCCTTGCCGTTAACGGTGCAGGTTCTTGAAAGAAGTGCGCCGACAAGTGAAAGACCCTGATATGCGGGGGAGAGGAAAACGATTTTTTCAATGCCCTTGTTGCCGTAAAGATGAAGATATGATGCAACAACTGTATTTCCCTGGCTGTGGCTTGCAAGAATTATTTTGTTATGACCTGTAAATTTCTTGACCTGCTTTATGTATTCATTAAGACCCTTTGCATTGTCAATGGGGTCAAGACGCCAGTCATATGTATATCTGAATTCGGATTCATCATCAACATCTCTGTTTTCAAAAGCATAAACAGCGGTTTTGTGTCTGTCTGTATAAGGGAGAGTGCAGGGGTCAATGCCGATGTTTTCTTTTGATGTGCCGTCAAGGTTGCAGCCTGCTTCGGAAAGAATTTTGTCCGCCGCATCAATTGCATGAGCGCCGAAAGCATCATAATCTCTTGCAATAAGAAGAGCACCGAGAGCTTTCAGAATATCGGGAACGGCATCAACTATTGCATCGGTTTCAGGAGGGAAAACAGAAATTTCTTCTGCTGTTCCGGGATTTTTATAAATCGGTTCGCCGAAACCCGGAACATAAACCACGGGGAGAACGCCGCAGTTGCATTTTTCTGATGCCGCAAGAACAGATGCAGATAATGAGAAAATGATAGCAATTACAAGGATAAAGCTGATAAATTTCTTCATGTTGAGTCTCCTTATTTGAATAAAATGCTTAATGCGAATAATGCCTGCGCAGGAAAATATGTGAATGCAACAAGCTTATCGTTGCATTTGAGCTTGGGTTTTCCGTAAAGCGAAACTGCAAGGAAGGTGTCCGAAAGAAGGAATAATCCTCCTGCCGCAACAAGGCATGCTCCGAATTCAGTTTCGCCGTTTGTGATTGAAACAACGCCTCTTGAAACTGCGAAAATAAATGAGAACATCAGAAGAAATGAATAAAGAATCATTATTCTTCTGCCTTTGGGGAATTTTATTTTATCAATCACAACCTCAAGCACTGCCGCAACGCACAGACCGAGGAAACCGAGAAGAATCTGTTTCCAATATACTGTCAGCGACGGCTGACAGTAAAAAATGAATGTATATAGATAGATAAGATGACCTATTGAAAAGAAAAGCACGCCCGTTAAAAAATAATTGCTGTTTTTATAGTCGAGCCAGAAATCGCCGAGAAGTCCGAAAAACAATGCAGCAATCATAAGCAGCGAATAAGCCGTAAAACCTGTTGCGGTGGCTGCGAAAATGCCTGTCAGCAGGAAAAGCGATGAACAAAGCATTTTTGACCTGAGCGGTTTCTTTGTGAATAACGGAAGAAACTGCGAAAGAAAGGTAACAACAGTGGTTGCCGCGCAAAAGATAACGGAGATTATACCAAAGATTTTCATAGCAAAACTCCTTCTGATTATTATGAATATTTTGCTGCCTGAGTGGTGGCAAGAACATCGCATCTCTCGTTTTCGGGATGTCCTGCATGACCTTTTACCCAGATGATTTTATATTCATGTTTCTGGATTTCGCTCCAGAGCATCTGCCATAATTCGGGATTAAGAACGGGTTTTCCGTCGGATTTTTTCCAGCCTTTTTTCATCCAGTTCCAAATCCATCCCTGCAAAAATGCATCGGCAACATATTTTGAATCCGTGTAAATTGTAACCTCGCATTTCTGGTTGAGCTTTTTGAGAGCTTCTATAACGGCTGTCAGCTCCATGCGATTATTGGTTGTTGATGCTTCGCCGCCGCTGAGTTCAAGTTCATGACCGCCGTAGCGCAGAATTGCGCCCCATCCTCCGGGACCGGGATTGCCGGAACAGGCTCCGTCGGTGAAAATATCAACCTTTTTAAGTTCTGACATATTTATCTCCAAAATTAAAGAATTTATAATATTATATCATTTGTTTTTGAGTTTAACAATAGACAAAATGGTTAATTCCGATATTTTTGCCAATAATATAGCCGAATAAAAAACGGGAGATGGTTTTATGAAAGCTGTTATTATGGCAGGCGGTGAAGGAAGCAGACTGCGTCCCATGACCTGCACCGCACCGAAACCCATGGCAAAGATACTCGGAAAGCCGATAATCGAATATGTTTTTGATACCCTGATTTCGGGCGGAGTCACTCATGCGGCAGTTACTCTCGGATATCTTCCTCATGTCATCGAAACGGCATATGAGAACGGTTATAAAAATCTGAAACTTGATTTTATCAGGGAAGAAGAGCCGCTCGGAACAGCGGGAAGCGTTAAAAATGCGGCGTCGGCTTTCAAAGAGCCTTTTGTTGTGATAAGCGGGGATGCGATATGTGATTTTGATATTGAAAAAATCATGCTTTATCATAAAGCGAGCGGTGCTATGGTA
The DNA here is from genome assembly GCA_045631105.1 of Acutalibacteraceae bacterium. Taxonomy (GTDB): domain Bacteria; phylum Bacillota; class Clostridia; order Oscillospirales; family Acutalibacteraceae; genus CAG-177. The sequence continues at coordinate 35,718 of JAZQTZ010000092.1, read as the reverse complement.
ACGATTGTTGCAACAGATGCCGATGATCCCCGAGAATACGGAATTATAAAGGTCGGCGAAGAAAACAGAGTGCAGGGATTTCTCGAAAAACCCTCATGGAGTCAGGCGATAAGCAGTCTTGCGAATACGGGAGTTTATATCATTAATCCCGAATGTCTTGAATTAATTCCCAAAGGCAAAAAATATGATTTTGCATCGGATTTGTTTCCTTTCATGCTTGAGAGGGATATGCCTGTCTTTTGTTATCATACCGACGGATATTGGTGCGATGTAGGGAATAATGATGCGTTTCTTAAGTGCCAGAGGGATGCCTTTGACGGAAAATTTCATCCTCCCGTAAATCAGAGCGCAGGAGGAATTTATGTCAGGGATAAGCTTCCTGCAGGCGATTATATTGTCAATCCTCCCGTATATATCGGTTCGGATGTTGAGATTGCAGACGGTGCGGTGATTGGCCCTTATGCCGTTATTGACGATAACTGTTTTATCGGAGAAAATGCAAAGGTAAGAAGAAGCGCCATTCTCGAAAACAGCTCACTTTTTGCAGATTCTTCGGTGACGGGCGCCGTTGTTTGTTCTGGTGCGGCGCTGAAAAAAGGTTCGGCGATGTTTGAGGGAAGTGTTGCAGGTTCAGGATGTGTAATCGGCGAAAGTGCAAGCGTAAAGCCCAATGTTTATATCTGGCCGGGTAAAATTATCGGTTCGGGTGCGGTTGTTTCGGATAATGTGAAATACGGAAATATAAGGTCGGATTTTCTCGGAGATAACGGCGTCAATGAAAAAAACGGAGCTTTGCTCAATGCTGAAACCTGCGTGAAACTCGGATATGCTGTTTCGTCATCAAAATACGGGAAGAGAATCGGTATCGGTCATGACGGAACGAAAAAATCTTCTGCAATGTATCTTGCGCTTTTGTCGGGACTTTCAGACGGCGGAGGAACTGTATGGGATTTCGGTGAATGCTTTGAAGCAGAGCTTGATTTTCTTGTTAATTTCTGTTCGCTTGGGTCAGGAATGTTTGTTTCCTGTGCGGATGAAAACAGGGTTTCCGTTTGCGGCGAAAACGGGTTGCCTCCGTGCCGAGCTTTTGAAAGAGAAATTGAGGGTGCAATGAACAGATGCGAATTCCGCATCACAGACGAAAAAACAGTTGGTGAAATATCCGATATGTCGGGGCTTAAAATGCTTTATTTTCAAGAGCTTCTGAAACAGACTGATGTTATTTTCAACGGCTTTTCCGCAAATGTTCAAAGCGAAAACGATAAAATATCTGATATGATGAAAAGCTGTTTTTACCGTATGGGAACAGAAGGAAAATCGCAGACGGTATTCAATATCAACAGATTCGGAAATCATGTTTATGCCGAAACCGAAAACGGAAGAATTGAATTTGAAAAGCTTCTTGCAATCTGCTGTCTTGACGAAATGAGAAAGGGCATGGATGTTGCCGTGCCTTACAGCGCACCTGTTTATCTTGATTCTCTTGCAGAAAAAAACGGAAGAAAGGTTTTGCGCTATCTGACAACTCCTGCCGATGTTTCAGATGCATCCGCAAGAAAACTTGCTAAAAAACAGATTTTTGTCAGGGACGCACTTTTTATGTGTGCAAAACTTGTTTCGATAATGAACGAAAGATGCATGACGCTTGAAAATCTTGCGTCGGAAATCCCCGAAAAATATATTGAAAGCAAAATATTTTCCGTTAATTTTTCTGTATCGAAGTTATCGGATATCATCGGTGCGGACGGAATCGGAAATGTTTCGGGAGAAGGTGTCAGACTGGTGCGAAAAAACGGCAGTCTTCTTGTCATACCTGAAAGAGGAGGAGAAAGAATAAAAGTTCTTGCAGAGGCTGACACAATGGAAATTGCAGATGAGCTTTGTGCGGAAATTGAAGAAATAATAAATTCTTTTGATAGCTGATATATAATATATTAATAATATATATACTTGACATTATAAGTAGAAAAAGATATTATATATTGTGGGGTATGAGCAGTTACCCCGTTTAACATAAATTTTTACGAAATAGAATATATATCAACAGTTAATTTTAAATTCAGAACAGGAGATTATATGCAGAAAAAGAATAATACACAAAACAAAGACAGCAACCAGAAATCTGCACAAAAAACAAAATCAAATCAGAAATGGCAAAGAAACCGTTCCAATCAGCAGAAGCAGTCAAAGAAGAATTCCGCTTCCAAATCAAGAAACGGTTCAGCAAAGAAATACAGAAAAGCAAACGAGCTTCCGATAAAAATTTCTTTCCTCGGAGGTCTTAATGAGGTCGGAAAGAACATGACTCTTTATGAATATAAGGATGATATGTTCCTCGTTGACTGCGGACTTGCTTTTCCCGATCCCGAAATGCTCGGCGTTGACCATGTCATTCCTGATTTCACTTATGTTGAAAAGAATGCAGAAAAGATAAAGGGCATTGTTATAACCCACGGTCATGAAGACCATATAGGCGGTCTTGCTTATCTTCTCAAAACGGTTAACATTCCCGTTTACGGAACAAAGCTCACAATCGGTCTTATTCAGGGCAAGCTTAAGGAACACGGAATTCTTTCAAGCGTAAAGCTTCATGAAATTGCTCCCGGAGATGTTGTTCAGCTCGGAGAATTTACTGTTGAAGCAATTCATGTCAACCATTCGATTCCCGATGCAATTGCCCTTGCAATCAGCTGTGAATGCGGAACCGTTGTTCAGACGGGCGACTTCAAGGTTGACAGCACTCCCATTGACGGCGGAATGATTGATCTTGCACGTTTTGCAAAGCTTGGCGAAGAAGGCGTTCTTGCTCTTCTTTCCGACTCAACCAATGCGGAAAGACCCGGATATACCGAAAGCGAACGCAAGGTTGGCGAATCATTTGAGGTTCTTTTCAGAAGAGCAGGCAAAAGCAGAATCATCGTTGCAACCTTTGCTTCAAATATCCACAGAGTTCAGCAGATAATCAACGTTGCCGCTTCGCTTGGCAGAAAGGTTGCAATTATCGGCAGAAGCCTTGAAAATGTTGTTAACATCAGCGCACAGCTCGGTTATCTCAATATTCCCGATAACGTGCTTATCAATGCGGATCTGATTAATAAATATCCCGCAGACAGTCTTGTTATTATAACAACAGGCAGTCAGGGAGAACCTATGTCGGCGCTTTCAAGAATGGCATTTTCCGACCACAGAAAGGTTGAAATCTGTCCAAACGACTATGTTATTATTTCGGCAACTCCCATTCCCGGCAACGAAAAGATGGTTGGTAAGGTTGTCAATGAGCTTCTCAAACTCGGCGCTCATGTTATCTATGAAAAGATGTATGACGTTCATGTTTCTGGTCATGCCTGTCAGGAAGAACTGAAACTCATAATGGGTCTTGTGAAGCCAAAGTATTTCATTCCCGTTCACGGCGAACAGAAGCATCTTCGAAAGCATGCTTTGTTAGCTGAGGGCATGGGGATAGAACCCGAGAATATCTTTATTGCCGATAACGGTTATGTTGCAGAAATAACAAGCAAATCAATCAAGAGCAGTGCAACCGTTCCTGCAGGAAAAGTTTTTGTTGACGGCTCGGGTGTCGGCGATGTCGGAAGCGTTGTTCTTCGTGACAGAAAGCATCTCGGTCAGGACGGTATTATTGTTGTTACCGCATCGCTCGATTATGAAACAGGTCAGCTTATAGCGGGTCCGGAGGTTGTTTCGAGAGGCTTTGTTTATGTCAAGGAAGCAGAAGAGCTTATTGCTCAGGCAAGAAAAGTTGCTGAGAAAAGCCTTGAAAACTGCTATTATAACAACATCAGCGATATCGGTGCGATAAAGGGCAAACTCAGAGATGCCGTTTCGCATTTCGTATACGAAAAAACAAAGAGAAGTCCCATGATTCTTCCTATAATTATGGAGGTTTAAATGAAATTCAAAGGTTTTTGGTATGACGGTTTGTTGATAAGTCTTGTGGCTGCGGTTTCCGCGGTGTTTACTGTTATAACCGTCTTTGTTGAACCGAAACTTGCAACAGCAGAGTGCATCGCATTTTTGATTGTTTGCTTTATTGCGGTTTACAGAGCTTTGTCTGCGAAAAAAAGATATAAGCGTTTCATAGCCAAAACATCAAAAAAGTTTGATTTCACAGACACAAAAGTTTTGTCGGACTATCCGTTCCCCGTTGCAGTATGCGACGAAAACGGATACATAACATGGTACAGCGACCGCTTTGTCAATGAAATTTCTCTCGGCGATATAACCGCTTCTGAAAAAATCAGCAAATATCTCGGCGGAAGAAAACCGGACAGCATTGATGATGACGAAGAAATCGGCACTTGTATCAACGGAAAATATTATACTGTTTACTCTGTAAGATATGTTTCGGGCGGTAAAAAATATTGCGGTTTTTATTATTTTGATAACACCGCGCTCAGACAGACCGAAACTGAATATTATGAGTCACGCCCTTATGCTGTTTTATTTGAACTTGATAATCTTGACGATTCACGTTCGGATTTCAGAGATAGCGAGAGAACCGAAATCAAGAGTCAGATTGAAGCCGCTCTTGATAACTGGAGCGAATCGTTTGACAGCGTGCTCAAGAAAATCAGCGATGACAGATATCTTATTGTTACAGAAAAGAAGAATTTTGTCCGTATGGCGGAAGAAAGATTTTCAATTCTTGAAACCGTTCGTAATTTTGAATTCAAGGGCAAAAAATCGGGTGCAACTCTTTCTGTCGGTGTTTCGGCAGGGGATACAATCAAAAAGTGCGAAAAAGGCGCAAGAAAATCCCTTGAAATGGCTCTCGGCAGAGGCGGCGACCAGGTTGCAATCAAAACAAAAGACGGCTATGAATATATAGGCGGTGTTTCAAAGAGCGCCGAAAAAAGAACAAAGGTCAAAAGCCGTGTTGTCGGCTCAGCTCTTTCCGAGCTTATCAAATCGAGCAGCAATGTTATCATCATGGGTCATTCGTTCACAGACCTTGATGCCATCGGCGCAGCGGCAGGTATGGCGTGTGCAGCAGAAAGCTTCGGAATTCCCGTTTATATCGCAACGGATAAAAAGAAATCTCTTGCAACAAAGCTGATTGAAAAGCTCGAATCCGAGGGAATGAAAAATATAATTGCATCCCAGGACAGAGCTCTCGAATTGCTTGATAAGAAGAGCCTTCTTATCGTGGTTGATACCCATATTGAGAGTTTCGTTGAATTTCCGAAACTTTATGAAAAAGCAGAAACAAGAGTTATAATTGATCACCACAGACGTGCGGTTACCGATATCGAAAGCGCTGTCATATTCCATCATGACCCGGGAGCATCGTCTTCTTGCGAAATGGTGACGGAGCTTCTCCCGTATATCAATCCCGATATCAATATAACAAAGACCGTTGCGGAAGCGCTTCTTTCGGGTATTATGCTCGATACCAAGGATTTTGTTATCGGCACGGGTGTCAGAACTTTCGAAGCGGCGGCATTCCTTAAAGAGAAAAATGCCGATACCGTATGTGTCAAAAAGCTTTTTGCAAATTCGCTTGAAATCAATAAGTTGCGAACAAAGGTTATTTCCGATTCCGAAAGCTTTATGGGATGCGCAATTTCAACGGCGGATTTTTCATCGCCCGATATAAGAATAATCTGTGCCCAAGCGGCGGATGAGCTTTTGAAAGTCAATGATATAAAAGCTTCATTTGTTATGTTTGAAAACAACGGTGCAGTCAATATTTCTGCAAGAAGCTTCGGCGAAATCAATGTTCAGGTAATTATGGAAACTCTCGGCGGAGGCGGTCATCAGACAATGGCGGCTTGTCAGCTCAAGGGTTGTAAAATAATCACGGCAAAAGAAAAGCTCGAAAGAGCAATCAAGGAATTTTTTGAAACAAACTCTAAATAAGGAGATTAAGAATATGAAAGTAGTATTATTACAAGATGTAAAAGGACTCGGCAAGAAGGGTGAACTTGTTAATACCTCTGACGGTTATGCAAGAAATTTCCTCTTCCCCAGAAAGCTTGCAATGGAAGCAAATTCCCAGGCAATGAGTGAGCTTAAAAACAGAGAAGCTTCTGAAAAGCACCGCATTGATACTGAAATTGCGGCAGCAAAAGCAAGCGCAGCAAAACTCGAAGGTAAAACATTGAAGCTTACCGCAAAAGCAGGTGCAAACGGCAAACTTTTCGGTTCGGTAACATCAAAGGATGTTGCAGAAGCAATATCCAAGGAATACGGACTTAAACTCGATAAGCGCAAGGTTGTTGTTGACGATATCAAAACTTTCGGAACTTATCCCGTTGAAGTTAAACTCTATAACGGAATTTCAGCATCAATGTTTGTAATGGTAGGCGAATAAAATGGCAGATAACGGTTTGCTTTCTTTTGATAATATACAAATGCCGTACAGCCTCGAAGCAGAGCAGGCTGTTCTGGGCAGTATACTTGTGGATCCTGCCTGTCTTTCGCAGGCAGCGGTATTCGTTACTCCCGAAACATTCTATCTTCCGCAGCACGCATCTATTTTTGAAGCAATGATAAGTGTTGACGCATCGGGTCAGAAGCTTGACCCCCTTGTCATTCTCAACATTCTTATTCAGCAGGGCGTTTATGACAGCTCATCGGGAAAGAATTATCTTTTCCAGCTTAAAGACAGCGTGCCTTCAACTCAGAATGTTGAAATGTATGCAAAGATAGTCCGTGAGAAGTTCTATATGAGAACGCTTATCAATATTTCTGTTGAAACGGTTGAAAGTGCCGTATCGCAGGAAGAAACAGCGGATGCGCTTCTTGATAATGCGGAGCAGAAGATATATAACATCCGTCAGGGTAAAACAACAAACGCTCCCTCTAAGCTTAAAGATATCATCGTTAACAATGTTTATGATACTCTTAAGAAAATCACGGGCGAAGATAAAGACCTTTATAAGGGCTACACAACCGGCTATTCCGACCTTGATAAGGTGCTGACCGGTCTTAACCGTTCCGACCTTATTCTTATCGGTGCACGACCTGCTATGGGTAAAACGAGTTTTGCTCTCAACCTTGCGAGGAATGTTGCCGCTATGGGCAAGAGAAAGGTTCTTTTCTTCTCTCTTGAAATGACAAAGGAACAGCTTGCAATGAGAGTTCTCGGCACGGAAGCCCGTGTTTCCAGCAAAAAAATGAGAAACGGAAATATTTCTCAGGATGAATGGATAAGACTCGGTATGGCAACGAGTGCGCTCAATGACTGTGAGCTTTATTTTGATGATACATCGAGCATCACCGTTCCCGAAATGAAGGCTAAAACCCGAAGACTCGGCGGCGTTGAATGCGTTATTATCGACTACCTCGGTCTTATCAAAGGCAGCACGAGAACCGAAAACCGTGTTCAGGAAGTCAGCGAAATAACGAGAAACCTCAAGATGATGGCGAAGGATCTTAATATCCCCATCGTCTGCTGTGCTCAGCTTTCCAGAGGTACCGAAGGCAGAGGTAAGTCTCACAGACCTCAGCTTTCCGACCTTCGTGAATCGGGTTCAATCGAGCAGGATGCCGATATCGTTATGATGCTTTACAGACCCGATTATTATAAAGGCGAAAAAGAAGATGAAGAGCAGGGTGTTGCCGAGCAACAGGAAAACGCCAATTTAGCGGAAGTTATCGTTGTTAAAAACAGACACGGCGAAACGGGAACTGTTGAGTTCGTGTTTGACGGCGAACATACTCTGTTCCTCCCATTGGAGAAAATTCACGATGATTGATAAAGTCAGAGCTGAAATTGAAAGAAATAATATGCTTCCCGAGGGTGCGACAGTTGTTGCTGCCGTGTCGGGAGGAAGCGATTCCATGGTTCTTCTGAACATTCTGAATTCTCTGAAAAGTGAATATAAAATCAATCTCTGTGCAGCTCATGTCAACCATTGTTTAAGAGGCGATGCGGCAGACGGCGACCAGCGTTTTGTTGAAGAAAAATGCAATGAACTCGGTGTTTCCGTTCACGTGCTTAAGGTTGATGTTGCTGCAAAGGCAAAGGAAAGCGGAGAAGGCTTTGAGGAATGTGCAAGAAGAATAAGATATGAATTTTTCAATTCTCTCGGAGATAATGTTATAATTGCAACCGCCCATAATCTCAGCGATAAGGTTGAAACATTTCTTTTTAATTTTTCAAGAGGAAGCGCATTGAGGGGACTTTGTTCAATTCCTGTTATGCGTGATAATATCGTCCGTCCGCTTCTCGGATGCACAAAAACAGAAATTCTTGATTATTGCAGGGGAAACGGAATTGATTATGTGACGGATGCCACCAACGCCGATGTTTCTTATTCACGAAACAGAATAAGACACAATGTTGTAAAAGAACTTATCGCCGTTAACGGGTCATTTGAAAGATGCGCCGAAAGATGCATTTCTTCGATTAATGAGGATGAAGCTTTTCTTTCATCGCTCGCCGTTGACTGCATTGAAAAATCAAGAAGGAGCAACGGCTTTGATGCAAAAACGCTTTCAAAAGCGGAAATTCCTCTTAAAAAACGTGCGATAATTAAAATAACCGAAGAGTGTGTCGGTGTTACTCCCGAATATAAATTTGTCAGTCGGATGTGCAGTCTTCTTGAAACTCAGGGAAAGATGCAGATTAACGGGGGAGTAACCGTAAGAGTAAGAAAGGGAATTCTTGATTTCCCTGAAGAAGCCGAAGAAAGCGGAGTTTCGGAATTTACTGACGGCAAGGCGGAATTTTTCGGTTCCGTTATCGAAACTCAAGTTGTTAATATTAAAGAAACAAATAATTTACAGAACATTTCAAAACAAGGGTTGGAATATTATCTTGACTGTGATAAAATAATCGGAGAGCCGATTGTAAGAAGCCGTCAGGCGGGAGATAAGATAACTCTTAAGTCGAGAGGATGCACTAAAACTCTCAAAAAGCTCTTCAACGAGCTTGAAATATCTCCGGAAAAAAGAAATACGGTTGCTGTTATCGCTGATAAAAAAGGTGTTGTACTTGTTGAAGGTGCAGGCTGTGATTCAAGAGTTGCGGTAACAAAATCAACGGAAAACGTTCTTATTGTAAGAATAAAAAAACAAGGGGTATAAAAGTTTATGCTTAATGATATTGAAAAAGTTTATTACAGCGAAGAACAGCTTGCTGAAATCGTTCAAAGACTTGGTCGTCAGATAAGCGAAGATTATAAAGATAAAAATCTGCTTCTCGTCAGCGTTCTCAAAGGTTCTGTTGTTTTTATGGCAGACCTTATGAGAGCAATAACCGTTCCCTGCGCCATCGATTTCATGTGCGTATCAAGTTATAAGAGCGGAACTGAATCCTCGGGCGTTGTAAAGATTGTCAAGGATCTTGATATAAATCTTGAGGGTTATGATCTTCTTATTGTTGAGGATATTCTCGACTCAGGAAAAACTCTCAGCAGTCTTAAGAAAATTCTTGTAGGCAGAAATCCCAAGAGCATAAGAATATGCACTCTTCTTGATAAACCCGAACGCAGAGTTGTTGATGATATTTTTGCCGATTATTCGGGTGCAGAAGTTCCCGATGAATTCGTTGTCGGTTACGGTCTTGACTATGATGAAAAATACAGAAACCTCCCTTATATCGGTGTTCTTAAAAGAGAGGTATATGAAAAATAAATAAGAGAATGATAACATAAGGAGTGATTGTTCCAATTGAATACAAAGAATACTAATCCGGGCAATTTCAAAAAGAAACTGCCGACTATTTTGTCCTATATCCTTATTCCTCTGATGATTATCGGCGGAATAACAATCTATGCCCAGTCGCAGAAAAAAGAAAAAACAAGATATTATGAAATTGTTTCCCTTTTCAACGAAGGAAAGGTTTCGGAATATAATCTCAACCTCAGCAGCGGTGCTTTGACTTATAAGCTTCAGGGCGACGATAAGAAGGTTTATACTTTCACCGTTCCCAATGTTAATCTTTTTGTTGATGACATTCATGAGGATGTTATTAATTTCAACAGCGAAAATCCCGACAATATGATAAAGGCTGACTATGTTGCAGGTTCAACAGGTCAGTGGTTTTACAGCATCGTTCCGACCCTTCTGCTTCTTGTTGCAATGGGCGGTCTGACCTTCTTCATGTTCAGACGCATGAATCAGACCATGACCAACGAAAATAACCGTACTCTCAGTTTCGGCAAAGCAAGAATCAAGCAGGCAAAGGACGAAAAGAGAAAAACAACATTTAAAGATGTTGCAGGTGCAGATGAAGAAAAGGAAGAGCTTGAAGAAATCGTTGAGTTCCTCAAGAATCCCAAAAAGTTTGATACTCTCGGCGCAAGAATTCCCAAGGGTGTTCTCCTTGTAGGCCCTCCGGGAACGGGTAAAACTCTTCTTGCGAGAGCAGTTGCAGGCGAAGCGGATGTTCCGTTCTTCTCAATTTCGGGCTCTGATTTTGTTGAGATGTATGTCGGTGTCGGCGCATCGAGAGTCCGTGACCTTTTTGACCAGGCGAAGAAGAATTCTCCCTCAATCATCTTCATCGACGAAATCGATGCTGTAGGCCGTCACAGAGGCGCAGGCATGGGCGGCGGTCATGATGAAAGAGAACAGACTCTTAACCAGTTGCTTGTTGAAATGGACGGCTTCGGTGCAAATGAAGGTGTTATCGTTATTGCGGCAACAAACCGCCCCGATATCCTTGACCCCGCACTTCTCCGTCCCGGCAGATTTGACCGTCAGGTAACAGTTAATTATCCCGATACAAAGGGCAGACTTGAAATTCTTAAGGTTCATGCAAAGGGTAAGCCCATCGCTCCCGATGTTGACCTTAACAGCATTGCTCACGCAACCATCGGATTTACCGGTGCAGACCTTGAAAATCTTCTCAATGAAGCAGCTCTTCTTGCAGCAAGAATTGACAAGAAGGCAATCACAATGGAAGAAATCGATGAAGCAACCCTCAAGGTTCAGGTTGGTTCTGAAAAGAAATCCCATAAGATGAATGAGAAATCAAAGAAGCTCACCGCTTATCATGAAGCAGGTCATGCAGTTTCAAGTTTCTATCTTGAAAATGAAGATCCCGTTCATCAGATTTCAATTATTCCCAGAGGTATGGCAGGCGGTTACACTCTTTACAGACCCACCGAAGAAAAGAACTATACCTCAAAGAACGAAATGCTCGACAGTCTTGTCGGTCTTCTCGGCGGCCGTGTTGCAGAAGCTCTTGTTCTCGGTGATATTTCAACGGGCGCTTCCAATGATATTGAAAGAGCAACCGAAATTGCAAGAAGCATGGTAACGAAATACGGCATGAGCGAAAAGCTCGGACCTATCGCTTTCGGCGGCGGAAACCGTGAGGTTTTCCTCGGCAAGGATTACGGTCAGGTTCGAAACTATTCCGAAACCGTTGCTTCGCAGATTGACGAAGAAATCGAAGATATTATCAGAAATGCTTACGGCAGAACAGAATCGATTCTTACCGAGCATATGGATAAGCTTCATATCGTTGCTCAGAAGCTCTTTGAGAACGAAAAGATGACAGGCGAGGAATTTGCCGCAATTATGACAGAAGCCGTTTCTGAGGCGTCTGAAGAAGAAATAACAGAATAAAAAGAAATCACCGCAGAGTTTTTCTGCGGTGATACTATGTAAACAGGGTGAATAACCATGAGAATGAGAAAGAAAAAACATCTTGAAGAACGTCTTGCAAAATGTGATAATGTTCTGACACTTTTCAGCGATGACTGCAATTTTCTGACAGCTATCGAAAAGAAAGAATATCTCGATACCAAAGAGCTTTTCGGAAATGATAATCCCGTTGTGCTTGAAATCGGTTGCGGTAAGGGCAGATTTGCTTGTGAACTTGCAAAACGCAATCCCGATATCAATGTGCTTGCTCTTGAAAAATGCGCAAATGTTATTGTTATGGCAAGCGAAGCGGCAACGAACGAAAACATTACCAATCTTAAATTTCTTCGTTGCGGTGCTGAATATCTTGAGAAATACATAAAACCCGAATCGATTGACCGCATTTATCTTAACTTTTCATGTCCGTACCCCAAGAAAAGATATGCAAACCACCGTCTGACAAATGAAAGATTCCTGAAAAGTTATAAGGTAATACTCAAAAAAGGTGCGGAGATACATCAGAAAACGGATAACATGCATTTCTTTGAGTATTCAATCGAACAGCTTACGGGCTTCGGTTTCAGCCTTAAGAATGTTTCGCTCGACCTTCATAACAGCGAATTTGAGGGCAATATCGAAACCGAATATGAACACAGATTTTCTTCTATGGGTATGCCGATTTACAGACTCGAAGCATATCTTAAATAAAATTGTTTGTAGCAGATATACTTGAATTTGTATTTGCTTTTCTTATAGTTATATGTTATCATATAAAAAAGAATATTAAGTGACTGCCACCGGGTAGTGAAATGCTAAAGCATTCGTTTGCACATCGTTAGGTCTTTGAAGATGTGTGCGCGGATGCTTATTTTTTGGAGATTGTTATGTTTAGATTAAAAGGAAAATCATCATATTTTTCGAAGTCCGAAATTGTATTATGGATTTCATCTGTATTACTTATTGTACTATCATTCTGTATTTTTGACAGAAAAAACTATCTAACGTTAATTGCATCATTAATCGGTGTTACGTCGCTTATTTTCAATGCTAAAGGAAATCCTTTTGGTCAATTTCTGATGGTTATATTCAGTTTGTTATACGGAATAATCTCTTTTTCTTTTGCTTATTACGGTGAAATGATTACATATCTTGGCATGACAATGCCTATGGCGGTTTTTGCTTTAATATCGTGGTTGAGAAATCCCTACAAAGAAAATAAAGCAGAAGTTAAAGTCAATACCATAAGTAAAAAAGAAACTTTGTTTATGTTGGTTGGTGCATCAGTAATCACCTTAATATTTTACTTTATACTTAAACATTTCAATACATCTAATATCATACCAAGCACAATATCGGTTACAACAAGTTTTATCGCTGTATACCTCACTTTCCGAAGAAGTCCTTTATTTGCATTAGCCTATGCCTCAAATGATATAGTATTAATAGTTTTATGGATAATGGCAAGTGTATATGATGCTCGTTATATCTCTGTTGTCGTGTGTTTTATTGCGTTTCTGGTTAACGATATATACGGTTATTTAAGTTGGCAAAAAATGAAAATCAGGCAGAGTGAAAATGAATAAACGAATTTTAATTTGTCAATTAAGATAAAAAAGCCAAGGCTGTTTTGCCTTGGCTTTTTTTATGCCTTTTTTGCAATTTTACCGACCGACAAACAAATCAAGAAAACAGCAATATTCGCCGCAACGATTGTTGAGCCGACAGGTGTTCCGTAGAGAATAGCAATAAAAATTCCGATAACGGCGCATAAAACGGAAATAACAGCAGAGCTGATTATTACTGAAAAGAAATTTTTGAAAATTCTCATTGCGGAAAGGGCGGGGAAGATAATCAGCGCCGAAATAAGAAGCGCACCGACAAGCTTCATTGCAAGCACGATAACAACAGCTGTTACAACAGCGATAAGAGTGTTGTATGCCTTTGCGTTTGTGCCTGTTGCCGAAGCGAAACCTTCGTCGAATGTTACCGCAAAAATCTTGTGATAAAACAGAACAAAAACAAGAATAACAACAATTGCAAGCACAGCGCAGAGAATAACGTCGGTTTCGGAAAGAGTCAGAATTGATGTTGAACCGAAAAGAGTTGTGCAGACATCTCCGCTGACATTTGCCGATGCCGAGAAAATGTTGAGAAGCAGATATCCGAGAGCAAGTGCACCGACGGATATCATTGCAATTGCCGCATCGCCCTTGATTTTGGAACTGCTTGTTATACCTAAAAGAATAACAGCCGCAACTATTGTTATCGGAAGAGTTACCGTCATTGGTGCAAGACCGCAGACGGTTGCAACAGCCATTGCTCCGAAAGCGACATGAGAAAGTCCGTCGCCGATCATTGAATATCTTTTTAAAACAAGGCTTACGCCGAGAAGAGCGGCGCAGAGTGCGATAAGTACGCCTGCAATAAGTGCAAACTGAACAAAGGGGTAGCTGAAATAGGATGTTATTTTTTCAATCATATTCATTCTTCATGCCCTCCGTCGCAGATAAAACAGTGACAGCCGTCGCTGTTTTGGTAATCCTCTCTTGTGCCGAAAAACAGAGGTTTGTTGCCGATGTGAAGAATGTGCGAAGCAAATTCGATTGCGGCATGAATATCATGCGAAACCATGATAACCGTTGTTCCTTCTTTGTTGATATCGCTGATAAGACGATACATGTTTTTGGTAACAACGGGGTCAAGACCTGCAACGGGTTCGTCAAGAACAAGCAGTTTTTTTGTTGCGCAAAGCGCTCTTGCAAGAAGAACTCTTTGTTGCTGACCGCCCGAAAGTTCTCTGTAACAGCTTGAAGCGAGGTCTGTTATTCCGAGCTTTTCCATGATTTCATTTGCACGCTTTTTCTGTTCTTTTGTATAAAACGGACGAAGACCGCAGCCGTTGAGACAGCCTGAATAAACTATTTCTTTAACGGAAGCGGGGAAATCTTTCTGCACGGGTGTCTGCTGGGGCAGATATCCGATTTCATTTTGTTTCAGACCGTCACCGAATTCGATTTTGCCCGAAACAACATTTTTCTGTCCGAGAAGAGTTTTCATCAGCGTGCTTTTTCCCGAACCGTTTTCGCCGACAATGCAGAGATAATCGCCTTTGTTGACCTCGAAATCAAGGTCTGTAACAATGGCTTTTCCCTCATATCCGAGAGAAACTCCGCTGACTTTTATGAGTGACATCAGTTAAGCGCCTCCCTCAGAATTTCAAGATTGTTTTTCATTATATTTATATAACTTGTCCCGTTTTCTATATCAGCTGATGAAACCGACTGGCAGGAATCAAGCGTGATATTCTTTGCGCCTGTTTCATTGCAAATCATTTCTGCAATTGAGCCGTCTGAACCTTCAATTGTGATAACAACGGGTAAATTCAGTTCTTTTGTTTTGTCAATCAGAAAAGCCATTGTCTGAAAACTTGCTTCGCTTTCTGATGAACATCCCGAAAATGCGGCATGGTACTGAAGATTATAATCCTCAACAAGATAGCGGAAGGGGAATCTGTCAGCAAAAAGGAGGGTGTTTCTCTTTGCCGATTCAACAACAGCTTTGTATTCGCCGTCAAGTTCGTTGAGTGAATTTATATAGTTTTCTGTGTTTGCTTTATATTTTTCCGCATTTGCAGAGTCGGTTTCGCAGATTATGTCGCAAAGGGTCTGAGTTATTTTTGCGCTGTTGCGAAGTGAAAGCCAGATATGCTCATCTTTTTCGTGCTCACTTTCATGGTTGTGATTATGTTCTTTCTCCATTCCCGCAACATAATCAACATCATATGTTTCAACCATATCCATAAGTGCAACCGTTCTGAGTGTGTCCGAATTTGCAGATTTGAGTGCACCGTCCACCCATTTGTCGGAAGTTCCGCCGATATATATGAACAAATCCGCAGAGCCTATTTCGATAATATCTGTTGCGGTGGGTTCATAGCTGTGAAGGTCAGCGCCATCATCAAGAAGAAGAGTCAGTCCGTCGGTTGAACCGAGTATATTTTTTACATAGTCATATTGAGGAAATGCCGTGCAGACTATTTTAAGTCCGTCATGGCTTGTCCCGTTATCTCCGCACGAACACATGACTGCCATGCATAAAACGGCGCAGATAAGAATTGATATTATTTTTTTCATTATATATCCTCCGTTTTATTTGCAGGTGTTGCATTTGCCGAGCAACACCGTGTGGCTGTCTATTTCAAATGCGGTATTTTTCTTTATGTCATTCTGAATGAGTGCGGAAACATCGTGGTCAAGATGGTAAACCTTTCCGCAGTCGGTACATTTTATGTGAAGATGCCCTTCGCATTTTTCGTTGTTGATAAACTGATAAAGAAAGCTTCTGCTGTTGCCTTTGACAGTGCGGTGAACAAGACCTTCTTCAACCAGCTTTGTCATAAGACGGTAAGCTGTGCTCTGGCTTATTTCATTTTCGCTCATGCTGTTAACTATTTCTTCAATCGTGAAAGCCTTTTCACTGTTTGACTGCAAAAAGTCAAGAAGTGCCTTTCGCTGATGTGTGTTATATGTTTTCATATTCCCTCCGAATTTGAGAATAACTCCTAAATTATTATACACAAATGTAAAGCTATGTCAATATAAAAGGTTGACTTTGGACTGATTTTGATATAAAATATTTACATTAATTTATTATACGGAGGTATTGAAATGAAAAGATTTATTTCAATCGTACTCGCACTTGTGCTTGTTTTCAGCGCTTGTGCAATTTCAGTTTCGGCTTATGAGCTTGTTCCTCTTAAGTTCGATAAGAACGGTGAGTTCAAAATTATGCACCTTTGCGATTGCCAGGACGATTTCCCTGCAATGGAACCCATGATGAAGTTTATCGATGCAGTACTTAAAGAGTATCAGCCCGATATCGTTGTTCTCGGCGGAGACAACACAACAGGTCCCAACGCAACAAAAGCACAGGCTGTTGAAGAGCTTTGCAATGTTTTTGTTAAAAATGAAACATATTTTACACTTGTTTTCGGTAACCATGACCGTGAGCAGGGATATGAAAATGATGAGCTTCTTCCTATGTATCAGCTCTACGGCAAGGGCTATTGCCTTGCATATGATGAAGTTCCCGCTCTTCACGGCACAGCAACTCACAACCTCCCCGTTATGAGCTCCGATGGAACAAAGATTAAATTCAATCTTTGGATGTTTGATTCAGGCTCACACTATATTGATGAAAACGGCAACGACCTTGGTTATGACTGCGTAAGAGAAGATCAGATTAAATGGTATCAGGAAAAGAGCAAGGCTCTTGAAACTCTTGCAGGCGGTAAGGTTCCTTCACTTGCATTCCAGCACATCGTTGTTGGTGAAGTTTATGATGTACTTTTCCACGAATCACTTGTTGACCTTGGTGTTCTTACTCCCAAAGCAAACAACGGTAAGATCTATTCATTCTTCCCCAAGACTGAAAACATTCAGGAAGGCTTCCTTTTTGAATTCCCTTGCCCCAGCGAATTCAACGAAGGTCAGTTTGACGCAATGGTTGAACGTGGTGACGTTCTTGCAACATTCTCGGGTCATGACCATACCAACAGCTATATAACAGAGCTTGACGGTATCAAGATTATCAACACTCCCGGCGCTTCATTCAACGCATATGGTGATGATATTGTCAGAGGTGCCAGAATGATTACCGTTAAGGAAAACGATACATGGAATTTTGAAACAGAAGTTGTAACAGCAAGTCAGTTTGCACTTGATAACAAGGATTTCGCAGAAGATGCAGGTATTGACACCGCTAATGCAGGTTTCATGCTTTTCCTCGGTGATGTTCTTCTTGCACTCAATGAAGTAACAAAAATCTTTTCAACTGTTATTACAATGATTTTCGGTTAATTCAATAAAATTTCAGGCTGCCTCATATGAGACAGCCTGTTTTTTATATGAAGAAATATCTGATTAAGTAAAGAATTATCATGTGAGCAGGATAGAAGGCGTAGAAGCCATATTGAAGAATTTTTCCGCCTTTCCCTTTTCTTCCGCCGTAAAGCCATATAGGAATGAGAGAGAATACCGCAAAGCTCTGAACGGGTGTTTCGAATGTTCTTCCGAAAAGCTCAAAGATAATATTCTGTCCTTCAGGAAGAACAATATGAAGAAGAATCATTGATATGAGCTGAAGTACCCATGCAAACGGAAAATCTCTGAACAGATAGAACATGATAACTGTCAGATATCCCCAGAAACCGTAGTCGGGGAAACCGATAAATGCGCCGAGTGAAATCGGAATAAGAAGCAAAACGGACTTAACTATTGATTTAGCTGTTTTTTCTTTTCTCGCTTTATCGATAACAACTATTCCGAGAAGACCGAGAAGCAGGGTGAACATTACGTTCTGATGATAGGGGTAAAACCAGCTTCCGCCGTAGAAGAGATTAAACGGTATTTCGGAAATAAGAGCAAATCCGAGAAGCCGCAGAATATATTTCTTAACGTTTGATGTGTGAATAAATCCTTCGGAAATGAGAAAAGCAAAAATGGGGAAGGTGAGCCTTCCGAGATAAGTCATCCAGTCATTTCCTGAAACCACGGTTGCCCATAAATGGTCAAGCACCATGAAAATGACTGCGAGAATTTTCAGCATATTTGCGGTAAGACCGCCGAATGGTTTTTTCATATTATCATTACCTTTAATTTTTACTGTTTGTAGCCTTCAAGGAAGTCGGCAAGTTTTTCTATAGCATCCTCAAGCACGCTGAGTTCGGGAAGAAAAACAATTCTGAAATGGTCGGGTTTGTTCCAGTTGAAGCCTGTTCCGCAGGTGAGAAGAATTTTCTTTTCCCTGAGAAGGTCGAGTGTGAATTGTTGGTCATCGGTGATGTTGAATTTTTTGATATCAATCTTCGGGAAAATATAGAACGCTGCCTTGGGTTTTACTGCGCTGATGCCGGGAACGTTGTTGAGCGCTTCATAAATAAAGTTTCTCTGTTCATATATTCTTCCGCCAGGCTGAAGAAGAGCTTCACCGGTCTGAATTCCGCCGAGAGCAGTCTGAATAACGCTCTGCGCGGGAACGTTCGAACAAAGACGCATGGATGAAAGAAGATTGAGACCTTCTATATATCCTTTTGCGTGTCTCTTTTCGCCTGCAAGACACATCCAGCCGCTTCGGTAACCTGCAACCTTATGCGACTTTGAAAGTCCGTTGAAGCAGACGGTCAGCAAATCGGGAGCAAGGGATGCAAGAGCGATGTGTTTTTCGCCATCAAACACAAGACGGTCATATATTTCGTCGGCAAAAAGAATGAGTCCGTTTTCGCGGGCAAGCTGAATAATCTGTTCAAGCACATCCTTTGAATAAAGTGCGCCTGTCGGATTGTTTGGATTTATGACAACAATGCCCTTTGTGTTGGATGTTATCTTTTTTCTCATATCGTCGATGTCGGGATTCCAATCCGCTTTTTCATCGCAGAGATAGTGCACGGCTTTACCGCCTGCGAGAGTGATTGCGGCAGTCCATAAAGGATAGTCGGGCATGGGAACAAGAATTTCATCACCCGTGTCAAGAAGCCCCTGCATTGACATCATGATAAGCTCGCTGACGCCGTTTCCCGTATAAATATCGTTAACGCCGACATTGGGAATCCCTTTAAGCTGACAATACTGCATTATTGCCTTTCTTGCGGCAAAAAGGCCCTTTGATTCGGAATAACCCTCGGAATGACGAAGATTATAAATCATGTCAACAACAATTTCGTCGGGTGCATTGAAGCCGAAGGGGGCAGGGTTTCCGATATTGAGCTTGAGAATTTCCATTCCGTTAGCTTCCATGCGGTTAGCCTCTTCCATAACGGGGCCTCTTATGTCGTAGCAGACATTATCAAGTTTCTTCGATTTTTCAAAATATTTCATTTTATCACCATAGCTTTTTTATAATACAATTATAATTTAGAAAGCAACCGTGTGTCAAGGCATACGGTTGCTTTGAATTATGCAATTGTTTACTTTTGCTCAACGAAAACGGGATTATCCGTTATACCGTGGGCAACGATATTGGTGAGTCTTTCGTTTTCAGCTTCAAGGTCATCTGAAATTGTAATCGGTTCAAAGAACTGTATTTTGATGCTCTTTCTGAACATTTTATATTTTCCCGTGATTGAAAACGGAACGATTCTTGAATCGGTTGTGTAAGCCATTTTTACCGCACCGAATTTGAAAGGTGTTACGGTATACTGTGCCTCGGATTTGAGCTTAACCTTGCCTTCAGGGAAAATGCCGATAACCTTATCGTCAAGAAGAACCTCAACTGCCGATGAAAGAGCAGCCTTATCTCTCTGACCTCTGTGAACGGGAATAAGACCGAAAGGTTCAAAGAAGGGTTTCCAGGGTGCTTCAAGAAGTTCACTTTTACCGAGAAAATGAACAACTCTCTTTGTTGAAGCGGCAACAGCAATGCAATCC
Organism: Acutalibacteraceae bacterium; assembly: GCA_045631105.1. Taxonomy (GTDB): domain Bacteria; phylum Bacillota; class Clostridia; order Oscillospirales; family Acutalibacteraceae; genus CAG-177. The sequence goes on along the minus strand of JAZQTZ010000092.1, from coordinate 15,736 downwards.
ATGAAATGAGTATGGTTGCCTGCAAGAATTATTCTTCCTTCGGTCGGAATGTTTTCGGCTCCTATAATAGACGGTCTGAAAAGCTTTCTGAACAGCCAATCAAGCTTTGGTCTGTGTTTAACATATGCTTTGGGTTCGTTCATGTTATACCCTCCAAAATGAATAGTGCCTCAGTTTGCTGATTCAGCGGTTTCTTTGTTTTCGTTTGCAACTGCAAGCATAAGGCGGATTCTGTTTTCCTGGTTAACCTTGGTTGCACCGGGGTCATAGTCAATGGGAACAATATTTGACTGAGGATACATTTCCTTGAGCTTTCTGATCATACCCTTGCCTACGATATGGTTGGGAAGGCATCCGAATGGCTGAGCGCAGACAATGTTGCCGTAACCGCTTTCGATAAGTTCCATCATTTCAGCGGTAAGAAGCCAGCCTTCGCCCATTTTACAGCCGGGACCGATGATTTTAGTGCAGATTTCTTTGATGTGTGCATAAGGTGCGGGAACGGTGAATTTGCCGTAAGCCGCTGCGGCATCGTTAAGGCACTTTTCTGTGTTTGCAAGATACCACATCGCAAATTTCATTGCGATTTTCTTGAAGGGATTGCCGCCGTAGAGCTTTATATCTTCAAGTCTGTTATCAACCTTGAAGTTGATGAAACCGAGAAGACCGGGCACCATAACTTCGCATCCCTGATCAAAAAGGAATTCCTCAAGATTGTTGTTTGCGAGAGGTGAATATTTAACATAGATTTCACCAACAACGCCGACCTTTGTTTTCTTGATATCCTTAACGGGAATTTCCGCAAAGGTCTTTGTGATTTTGGGAAGAGTTTTCTTTATTTCAAAATAGGAATAACCCTTGCCCTTCTGAAAATCTGCGCTGATATCGTCAATCCATTTCTGTGTGAGTCTTTTTGCATCGCCTTCATTAACTTCATAAGGCTCAACCTGATTTTTGAGGAGCATAATGAGGTCGCCGTAAATAACCGATGAAAGCATTTTGAGCGCCATTGAAAGTCTGATTTTGAAACCGCTGTTTTTCTCAAGACCTGAAAGGTTGAGCGAAATAACGGGGATCTGAGGATAACCGGCTTTCTTAAGAGCTTTTCTGAGAAGATGGATATAGTTTGAAGCTCTGCAGCCGCCGCCCGACTGAGTTATCATAAGAGCGGTTTTATCAGGGTTATATTTGCCGGAATTAAGAGCGTCGATAAGCTGACCGATAACAAGAAGAGCAGGGTAGCATGTGTCGTTGTGAACATACTTGAGACCTTCGTCAACAACTGTTCTTCCGTCGTTTTTAAGAAGCTCTGTTTTGTAGCCGTACTGACCGAAAACATTGATAAGCAGATTGAAATGAATTTCAAGCATGTTGGGCGCAAGAATTGTATAGTCCATCATGTCTTTGGTAAATTCAACTCTGTCGGTATCGATTTTCTTTTTCATTCTTAACGCCTCCTTATCTTCCCGTTGCAGCAAACAGACTTCTGAGTCTGATTTTAACTGCGCCGGGGTTTGAAATTTCGTCTATCTTAATCTGTGTGTAAATTTTGCCGTCTGCTTCGAGAATTGTTCTCATTTCGTCTGTTGTGATAGCATCAACACCGCATCCGAATGAAACAAGCTGAACAACATTGAGGTCTTTATCGTTTGCTTTTGCAACATACTTTGCAGCGGCATAAAGTCTTGAATGATATGTCCACTGGTTGAGAACGGTGGTCGGGAATTTTTCAACAAGAGGACTTACGCTGTCTTCTGTGATAACCGTTGCACCGCATTCGCAGATGAGCTTGTCAATGCCGTGGTTGATTTCTTCGTCAAGGTGGTAGGGTCTGCCGCAAAGAACTATAACAGGTCTGTCATTTTTCTTTGCTTCCTTCATGAATTCCATACCCTTGACATGAATTTTGTTCATGAATGAATAATATTCATCATATGCCTTCTGTGTTGCGGCTTTAACTTCCGAAAGGCTGATGTCACCGAAATATCCCGAAAGAATTCCGTGGATTTTCTTAACAAAATCCTTAGGTCTGTGAAGACCGACGTAGTCGCACATGAAGTTGATATCCTTGAGTCTGCCGACATTTGAACGGATAACCTCGGGATAATATGCAACAACAGGACAGTTATAGTTGTTGTCGCCAAGATCTTCGTCAAGGTTATATGTCATGCAGGGGTAGAAGATGTTTTCAACACCGTCATCAAGAAGAGCTTCAATATGACCATGGAGAAGCTTTGCAGGGTAGCATACTGTATCCGAGGGGATTGTGTGCTGACCGAGAACATAGAGGTCTCTTGTTGATTTGGGTGAAAGAGCAATGCCGAATCCGAGTTCTGTGAAGAACTTATGCCAGAAGGGGAGGAGCTCAAAAATGTTAAGACCCATGGGAAGACCGATTGTGGGTCTCTTGCCGGTTACGGGTTTATAGCCTGCGAGAAGCTCACGCTTATAGTCGAACATGTTGTCGCCGCTGTTGGTGTTAGCTTTTGCAAGAGGCTTGCTGCAACGGTTTCCGCCTATGAAGCTTCTGCCTGAGCTGAATGTATTAACGGTAAGACGGCAGTTGTTGCTGCATTTTCCGCAGGTTACCGCTTTAACTTTATGTTCGAAAACTTTGAGTTCATCAGCTGTGATGATGCTGCTCTTTTCGGGCATTCTTTCCATTGCGTAAAGTGCGGCGCCGTATGCACCCATGATACCCGAAATAACGGGTCTTACAACGTTTCTGCCGATTTCCTGCTCAAATGCACGGAGAACGGCATCGTTGAGGAATGTTCCGCCCTGAACAACGATATTCTTTCCGAGTTCATCAGCGCTTGCAGCTCTTATAACCTTGTAAATTGCATTTTTAACAACGCTGATTGAAAGACCTGCGGAGATGTTTTCAATGGATGCGCCGTCTTTCTGAGCCTGCTTAACGGAAGAGTTCATGAAAACGGTGCAACGTGAACCGAGGTCAACGGGTCTGTCTGCAAAAAGACCAAGCTTTGAGAACTTATCGATATCATATCCCCATGCTGCGGCAAATGTCTGAAGGAACGAGCCGCATCCTGAAGAACATGCTTCGTTGAGGAAGATGTTATCAATTGCGTTGTTTCGGATTTTAAAGCATTTGATATCCTGACCGCCGATGTCGATGATGAAATCAACGTCGGGCTTGAATTTTTTTGCTGCGGTAAAGTGTGCAACTGTTTCAACAAGACCGATGTCAATGCCGAATGCGTTCTTTATGATTTCTTCACCGTAGCCGGTAACAGCACTTGATGCAACAACGGCATCGGGATAATCTCTGTAGAAATCAACAAGGAATTCCTTGATAAGAGAAACGGGGTCGCCGCTGTTGGGTATGTATCTGCTGCAAACAATTTTTCCGTCTTTGTTGATAACGGCAGCCTTAACGGTTGTTGAACCTGCGTCAATACCGATGCAGACTTTTTCGCCTTTTTCAATTTTGATATTATCTTCAACAGATGCCTTTGCATGGCGTGCTGAGAAATCTTCATATTCTTTTTCGCTGAGGAAAAGGGGATTTGCGCCGAGATATTCGCCGCTTTCTTTAGCGTTTTTGATTCTTTCTGTGGTTTCAATGATGTCGATGGGATTGCCGTCGGATGAGAATGCGGCACCGAGAGCAACGAAATAAAGACCGTTTTCAGGGCATACACCTTTTACGCCGAGCCCCTTATCAAAAGCCTCACGAAGCTGTGAAAGGAAATAAAGGGGACCACCGAGATAAACAACGTTGCCTTCGATTTTTCTGCCCTGTGAAAGACCTGCAACTGTCTGATTAACAACTGCTGTGAAAATACTTGCGGCAATATCGTTCTTTCTTGCGCCCTGATTGAGAAGGGGCTGAATATCTGACTTTGCAAAAACACCGCATCTTGAAGCGATTGAATAAATCTTTTCGTGGCTTTCCGCAAGAGTGTTCATGTCTGTCGGTGTAACATTAAGGAGCGAAGCCATCTGGTCAATGAAAGCGCCTGTACCGCCTGCGCAAGAACCGTTCATTCTGACTTCAACGCCGTTTGTGAAGAAAAGAATTTTTGCGTCTTCACCGCCGAGTTCGATAACTGCATCGGTTCCGGGGAGGAGTCTTGAAACGCTAATTCTTGAAGCATAAACTTCCTGAATGAAATCAAGACCGAGTGCATTTGCAAATCCCATGCCGGCCGAACCCGAAACAGTAAGAGAAGCGTTAGCAAATTCGGGGTTGAGTTTTACTATTTCCGAAAGCATTTCCGCACTTTTTTCTGCGATTTTTGAATAATGTCTTTCGTAAGCTTTATATTTTATGTTATTGTCATTGTCGATTGCAACGCACTTGAGAGTTGTTGAACCGACGTCCATACCTATTCTCATTTTTTATTCTCCTGTGCTTCTTTTATGCGTCTTTGCGGACTTCATCTGCAGGAATTCCGAGGCTTTCAAGCATAAGTCCTTCGATTTCGTCATGAAGCTTTTTGTTTGCTTCTTCGATTGTCATATCTCCGACTTTAAAGGGCTTTCCGAATATAACCTGCAGGTTTTTGCTGCGGAATTTATATTCGCCCGTAAGTCCGAAAGGAACGATATAAGCATCGGTTTTCTTTGCCATTGAAACTGCGCCGTGCTTTAAGGGAAGCATGAATTTATCGGTTTTGTTTCTTGTTCCTTCGGGGAAAATTCCGATTGCACCGTCGTCCTTAAGAACGGTAAGCGCCGATTTTGCGCTTGAGAAATCTTTTCTTGAACGGTCAACGGGAATGCAACCGACAAGGCGGAAGAACGGTGCAAGACTGCCTTCGAAATATTCTTTCTTTGCCATGTAATGAATAACTCTTTTGGTTGCCATAATTGTGAGACATTGGTCAAAAACGTGCTTATGATTGCCTGCTATAATAATTGCGCCGTCATCGGGAATGTTTTCGGCGCCGATGATTTTGGGATTATAATAAAATTTAAATAAAGGTCTCATCAAGGGGGTCAGGAATTTGTAACCTTTTTCTCTGTTTTCAGGTCTGATATTTTCCTGCTTACTCATTTTTTAACACCTGCTTTCATAAGTTCGTCAGAAACAATAGTCATAAGTTTTCCGTTTGCTTCTTCGAGATTTTCGCCAACCGTAACAGGCTCGAAGAATCTGATTTTTATGTTTTTCTCGAATGCTTTATATTTGCCTGTGATAACAAAGGGGATGATCGGTGTGTTTGTTTCGCTTGCCATTTTGACTGCGCCGAATTTGAAGGGCATAATGATATCTTCCGTGCGGTTGATTGTTCCTTCTGGGAAGATGCCGATAAGTTTTTCGTCATTGAGATATTGAATTGCTGTTTCGAGAGCCGCCTTATCCTTTGTTCTTCTGTTAACTGGGATGATTCCCATGTTTTTGAAGATTATCTTAAGAGGACCTTTCATAAGCTCATCTTTTGCAAGATAATGAACGCTTCTTTCGGTTGCACATCCGACAAGAATGCAGTCAAAATAGTTGGTGTGGTTTCCTGCGAGAATAATTCTGCCCGTCTGAGGAATGAGTTCTTTGCCGATAATGGTCGGCTTATAAATTGCCTTGAAAATTCCGCCGAGAGGACGTCTGATAATTCTGTAAAGCAAAGGTTCTTTCATTTTTTCTCCTCCGTAAAAGCATTGAATTGCTTCGATTAACTTAAGGGCATATTTCCACCCTATATATTGATTAATCCATCTTATAATAACAAAATATAGAGTTCTATTTATGAACAAATTGTAAATTATTATATATAAATAAAATATTTAATACTATTTAACAAAAATCAAAAATTAAAAGTTGAATTTATGGAGATTTTGTGATATAGTTGTTAACATGAAAAAAAGAAGCAATAATGAAATACTCAAACAAATCGAAGGCGGACTTATCGTTTCTTGCCAAGCCCTGTCAACAGAGCCATTATATGACAGCTACATAATGAGCAAAATGGCTTATGCCGCATTCCTCGGCGGTGCCGTAGGAATAAGAGCAAATACTGTTGTTGACATTCTGGCTATCAGGGAAAGAGTTGACCTTCCGATTATCGGAATCATCAAGGAAGTGTATGACGACAGCGATGTTTACATCACTCCCACTATGAAAGAGGTTGATGCGCTTGTTGAAATCGGCTGTGATATCATTGCGGTTGATGCAACAAACAGACTCAGACCGGGCGGCGTAACATTTGAAGACTTTTTCAAAGAAGTGCGCGCAAAATATCCCGACCAGCTTTTCATGGCGGATACATCCTGCTTTGAAGAAGGCAAACTTGCTCTTGAGCTTGGATTTGACCTTCTCGGCACAACAATGAGCGGATATACACCCTATACCAAAGGCAATTCTCTGCCTGATTTCACCCTTATGAAGAGATATAAGGAAGAACTCGGTGCAACGGTTATTGCCGAAGGCGGTATCTGGGCACCCGATGAGCTCGTCAAAGCGTTTGAAAGCGGCGCACATGCAGCTGTTGTCGGCACTGCTATCACAAGACCCATGGATATAACAAAGCGTTTTGTAAAAGCATTGGAAGAATCCAAAAAATAATTTTAAGGGACGATATCATTCGTCCCTTGTGTTTTATCGGAGGAAATCAAATGAAAATTCTTGCGTTTGATATCGGCGGCACGGAAATCAAATATGCTTTCTGTGATGAAAATTTCAATCTGACCGAGAAAAATTCAATTCCTACAAACGCCCATGAAGGCGGAAAAAGAATAATTGAGCGTATTGTTGAAATCATAAAAAGCTATGAGGAAATTGACCGAATAGGAATTTCAACGGCAGGTCAGGTCAACAGCATCAAGGGCGAAATTATTTTTGCAACCGACAGTATCCCAGGTTATACGGGCACAAAAATAAAAGAGATAATCGAAGCAGAAACCGGTATTCCCACGGCGGTTGAAAATGATGTTAATTCAGCTGCTCTCGGCGAGGCAATATTCGGTGCCGCAAAAGGTGTCGAAAGCTTCATTTGTCTTACATACGGCACGGGAATCGGCGGCGCAGTTTATCTTGAAAATAAGTTATTTACGGGCAATTCTTTTTCAGCAGGTGAGTTCGGTCATATCGTCACACATGCAGGCGGAAGAAACTGCACATGCGGAGGAAACGGATGCTACGAAGCATACGCATCTGCAGGCGCGCTTGTCAGAGATGTTGCCGAAAAAACAGGCAGAAATATGAACGGCAGAGAAATCTTTGCCGAGTTTGATAACCCTGAAATCCGTGATGTTGTTGATAATTGGATTGATGAAATTGTTATCGGATTAAAGAGTATTGTTTATATTTTCAACCCCTCGCTTGTTGTTGCGGGCGGCGGAATAATGAATGAAGCATATATCACCGATGAGGTCAATAAACGCCTTCAGAAAGAGCTTATGCCGAGTTTCGGAAAAGTCAGAGTTGTTAAAGCGCTTATGGGCAACGATGCCAATAAACTCGGAGCAGCTTACCTTGCATCAAAATTATAAATCAAACAAAAAAGTCGCCGGATTTTTTCATCCGACGGCTTTATTTTTTTAGGGTAAACAATATTTGCTGTTATAATTTTCAAATTTTTCGGAGAATTCATTGCTGCCTGAAAGTTTGTAGTTGTTAAGATATTTATGCGCGTTGAATTCTGAATTGCTCAGCTGAATAAGAGAAACTGCGATATTCGAGCAATGGTCGGAAACTCTTTCGTAGTTGGTGATAAGGTCTGAAAGAACAAAACCGAGCTCTATGGTGCAGTCGCCGTCTGTGAGACGGTTGATGTGTCTGCTCTTTATTTTAGAAAGGAGATCGTCGATAACCTGCTCAAGAGGTTCAACTTCAAGAGCATATTCCGTGCTTCCCTGTGAGAATGCATTGACGGTAATATCGAGAATTTCTTTTATTGCATTTGTAACAATTTTAAGCTCTGATGTTGCACTTTTTGAAAAAACAATTTTCTTATCGCTTATTTCTTTTGCAACCTTCATGATGTTAACTGCGTGGTCGCCGATTCTTTCAAAATCGCCGATTGCGTGGAGAAGAAGAGCAACAGTGTTGCTGTCTTCATTTGATAAATCGTGACTCGAAACCTTAACGAGAAATGAGCCGAGCTTATCTTCATATTCGTCAAGTGTTTTTTCGTTTTCAACAATGAGTTTTGCGATTTTTTCATCATATCCGTCGATAACAGAGATTGAATTAACAATGGTATCAACTGCAAGCTTTGCCATTTTGACGGTATGATTGCGGCATTCCGAAACAGCAATAGCAGGTGTGAGGAGAAGTCTTTCGTCAATAAAGGTCTGCTTTTCTTCGGCATCTTTGTCCTTAACTGTTTTAACAGCAAGCTTTTCAAGTTGTTTGGTGAAGGGGAAAAGTAACGCCGTTGTTGCAAGGTTGAATATGCTGTGAACAATTGCTATGCCTGCAGGGTCAATAACCGAGTCTGCAAATGCAAGGTCGAAAATCGCATTTATTCCATAGAACAGACTGAGAAGAATTGCCGTGCCGATAAGATTGAAATAAACATGGATTGCGGCAACTCTTTTTGCGTTTTTGCTGACTCCTATGCTTGAAATAAGAGCAGTGATACATGTACCGATATTCTGACCCATAATAATAGGGATTGCCATTGAATATGATAACGCACCGGTCAGGGAAAGAGCCTGAAGAATACCGACGGTTGCGGATGAACTCTGGATAACCGCTGTCATGACAATACCTATAAGAAGACCGAGAAGAGGATTATTGAACATAATCATCAGGTTACGGAATTCTTCCATTTCGGAAAGCGGCGACATGGCGTCGCTCATCATTTCCATGCCGAACATGAGAATGGCAAATCCGAGACAGATTCCGCCGATTTCTTTGATGCGTTCTTTTTTTGCAACCATAACCATCAGTATTCCGATGAATGCGATTATGGGAGAAAAGTTTGAGGGCTTGAGAAGACTCACAAAGAAATTATCGCTTTCTATTCCCGCAAGGCTGAGAATCCATGCAGTAACGGTTGTTCCTATGTTGGAACCCATAATAACGCCGACCGATTGCCCGAGTTGCATTATTCCCGAGTTGACAAGACCGACAAGCATAACAGTTACAGCTGATGATGACTGAATTGTTGCTGTTATGAAGACGCCGAGAAACAGAGCTTTTATCGGTTTGTCGGTCATAACTTTAAGAATTTTTTCAAGTTTACCGCCTGCGGTTTTTTCAAGACCTCCCGACATTGTGCTCATTCCGAAAAGGAAGAGAGCAAGACCGCCGAGAAGGGAAATAAAATTAAAAACAGTCATAGTTTTTACCTCCAAAAATCCCTTTCTTATCTAATATAATGCAAAATTTGTCAGATTTCAATATTATTAAGTAATTTTATTGATATTTTATACCGATTTTTATTCTAATCTCAACTTTGCCGAAATATATTTCATTGAGGTGTATTTATGGTTATAAGACTAAGCAGAACAGTATTGGTTTTGTTGGCGGTGTTGTTGTTTCTGATATGTACTGCGGTTAATGTGTTGCCTGTATCCTTAACGGTTAATGAAAACGAAAGAAAACTCCCTGTTGTCATGTATCATCAGCTGACGAAAAATCCTCAGAAATCGGGGAAATATGTTCTGACAGTTGAAAGCTTTGAAAAGGATTTGCAGTTTTTGAAAACAAAGGGTTACCAATCCGTTACTGTAAAACAGCTCATTGATTTTTCGCAAGGGGAGGGGGATATTCCCGAAAAGGCGATACTCATAACCTTTGATGACGGTCAGGAAACTCTTTATGAATATGCCATGCCTTTGCTTGAAAAATACGGGTTTACGGCAGTTGGTTTTGTTGTCGGTGCGCTTGCCGATCATTACACCGAAATCAATGACCATAATCTTAATTATTCATATCTGAATTGGCAACAGATAAAAGAAATGTCCGATGGAGATATTGTTGAAATTGAAAGTCATTCTTTTGATTTACATAAAAATAAAAACGGTCGTTCGGGAATAAAAAAGAAAAAAGGAGAAACATTTGAGAATTATCGTGAATTTTTATGCTCCGATGTGTCAAAAATGAAAACAGCGATGATAAATAACACGGGCAAAAATCCGACCGCCTTTGCATTTCCTTTCGGAAGTTTCAGTTCTGAAAGTACGGAAATACTGAAAGAATGCGGTTTTAAAATGACTCTTACCTGTGAAGAAAGAGTCACCATAATAAAAAAAGCCGAACCCGAATCGCTTTTCGGGCTCGGCAGATATAACAGACCTGAGGGTATAAGTTCAGAGAACTTCTTTGAAAAAATGGGAATTTGTTAAGCTTGACTTAACCGAGAATCTTTTCAATTGCGGAGATTTCAACGCAGAGGCAAAGAATCTCAACCGCCTTGCAGAGTTCGTCCCTTGACGGGAAGGTGGGGGCAATGCGGATATTTTTATCTTCGGGGTCTTTACCGTAGGGGAAGGTTGCGCCTGCGCCTGTGAGTGTAACGCCTGCTTCTTTGCAAAGAGCAACTGTTCTTATTGCACAGCCTTCATATACGTCAAGGCTGATGAAGTAACCGCCGTTGGGATTTGTCCACGAAGCGATGCCCTTGCCTGCAAGATTCTTTTCAAAAGCATCAAGAACAGCGTCAAACTTGGGCTTGAGAATAGCGGCATGCTTATCCATATGAGCTTCAACGCCTGCTCTGTTCTTAAGATAATTAACATGGCGGAGCTGATTTATCTTATCGTAACCGATTGTCTGGATTGTCATTCTGCTCTTGACAGCCTTGATATTAGCATCGGAAGCAGCAAGAACGGAAATGCCTGCGCCGGGGAAAGTAACCTTTGAAGTTGAAGTAACTTCAATGAAGTAATCTTCGTTGCCTGTTTCCTTGCAAGCTTCAAAGATGTTGAGAAGCTTATCATGAGTATCGTTGATGTGGTGAATGCAGTATGCATTGTCCCAGATAACTCTGAAATCCTTTGCAGCAGGCTTGAGAGATGCAAAACGGCGAACGGTTTCATCTGAATATGTTGTTCCCGAGGGGTTTGAATACATAGGAACGCAGATGATGCCCTTGACCTTTTCATCTTTGATAAGTTCATCAATCATGTCCATATCGGGACCGTTTTCGTTTGTGGGAATATTGACCATTTCAATTCCGAAATGCTCGAGGATTGCAAAATGTCTGTCATAACCGGGAACAGGGCAGAGGAACTTAATTCCTTTCTGTGCTGCCCAGGGTTCTGCACCTGCGCCGAAAATCATGCACTGTGCGATATAGTCATACATAATAGTAAGGCTTGCATTACCGAAAACAATGAGATTTTCGGGTGCAACATCAAGAATTTCCGAGAAAAGCTTCTTGCATTCGGGAATACCGTCAAGAATGCCGTAGTTGCGCACGTCAAAACCGTTTGAAGCTTTGAAGTTTCCGAGAAGTGAGGGGTCAAGCATATCGTTTGTTATTTCAAGCTGGTCTGCGCCGGGTTTTCCTCTTGACATATCAAGCGCAAGACCCATTGACTTATATTCGTTATATTTTTCCATGAGAGCTGCAAGTCTTTCCTGAAGCTGTTCACGGGATAAGCTCTGAATGTTCATTCTGATAACCTCCGAAAATAAAATGAAATCCTGTATATTCTATAATATACACGGTGATTTTGCAAGTGTTATTTTGAAATCTTGCAAAATTTCGTAGATTTGCACTACAAAATAACGTTTTTTCGCATTTTTGTGATGTATTTATATGCAAAATGATAACGGCGGATTTTTGTCCGCCGATTTTTATTTTTACGGTTACGGGTATGTCCGAAAAATTTGTTGAAAAAGTTTATAATTTTACTTGAATTTTTATAGATAAAATGATAGAATAGCTCCGATTTGATTTTAAGAAAGGAAGGATTTTCAAAATGGATTTTATCATTGGAATCGCAACAGACATTTTTGGAAATTTACAGTTCATTGACCCCAAACAGGTCATCATGTGGATAATCGGCGGCTTGCTGATTTTCCTCGCAATCAAAAAAGAAATGGAACCCACTCTTCTTCTCCCCATGGGCTTCGGCGCAATCCTCGTTAACCTGCCCATCCCTCCCGTTGCACCCGGTGAAGCTGCTTCGGGCGTAAGAGGAGTTATCGATTTCCTTTTTGAAATCGGTATCGACAGCCACGAGCTTTTCCCGCTCATTCTTTTCATCGGTATCGGCGCAATGATTGACTTCGAACCCGTTCTTACCAATCCGAAACTTATGATTTTCGGTGCGGCTGCACAGTTTGGTATTTTCTTCACCCTCTGCCTTTCATCCGTTTTCGGTTTCGAACTCAAGGATGCGGCTTCAATCGCTATCATCGGTGCGGCAGACGGCCCCACATCAATCTTCGTTGCAAATATGCTTGATTCGAACTACACAGCGGCTATCATGGTTGCGGCTTATTCCTACATGGCTCTCGTTCCCATCGTTCAGCCTCCCATCATCAAGCTCTGCACAACCAAGAAAGAACGCCTTATCCGTATGAATTATACAGGTAAGAAGGTTTCAAAGCTCACAAAGATTCTCTTCCCCATCGTTGTAACAATCATTGTTGGTATGGTTGCTCCCGATGCAACAGCTCTTATCGGTTTCCTTATGTTCGGTAACCTTATCAGAGAATGCGGCGTTCTTAACTCACTTTCAGAAACAGCTCAGAACGTTCTTGCAAACCTTATCACAATCTTCCTTGGCTTCACAATCGCATCAAAGATGGTTGCAGATGACTTCCTTAAGGTTGATACACTCCTTATCATGGGTCTCGGTCTTGTTGCATTCATCGTTGACACATTCGGCGGTATCATGATTGCAAAGATCATGAATATCTTCTCAAAGAAGAAGATCAATCCTATGATCGGTGCAGCAGGTATTTCGGCATTCCCCATGTCAGCTCGTGTTGTTCATAAGATGGGCCTTGCAGAAGACAACCAGAACTTCCTTCTCATGCACTCAATCGGTGTTAACGTTTCGGGTCAGGTTGCTTCCGTTATCGCAGGCGGTCTTATTCTCACACTTGTAGGCAATGCACTTATTTAAGTTTATAGGAGGGAATTGAAATGGAAACAACAACAATTATCGAAGCAGTTGCTCCCGTTGCTGAAGAAATCGTTCTTCTCGCAGATGATGTTGCTGCTGAAACAGAAGCAATCACAGAAGTTGCAACAACAAGAGATTACTGGACTCCCGAAGGACTTAAAGAATCAGCTCCCATTATGGGAAAGGGTATGCTCGGCATATTCATCGTTATGGGTATTGTTATCGGTTGCGTAAGCATTCTTAACAATGCATCAGCTCCCAAGAAAAGCAAGGAAAAGAAGCAGTAATCATATAAAACAAAAACGGCATCGGAAATCCGATGCCGTTCTTTTTTATTTGCAGAATGTTTTTCTGAGATATGCAACCGATGCCGCTGCATCCGCATCAAGCTGTTCGATGCTTGCGCCGTGGGACATATCACGCCAGATTGAAATATCCTTTCCTACCTGACCGCCCATCTGAACAAACGGTTCCATAACAACATAGCCGTCGTAGTTGATATCGCGAAGAGCCTTGCCGATTGCTTCCCAATCCATTCTTCCGTTGGGGTTGGGGCATCTTCTGTTGGCTTCGCCAACATGGAATGAACCGAGATATCCTTCTGTGAGCTTGATAGCTTCAACCATTGAATCTTCTTCGATGTTCATATGGAATGTATCAAGCATAGCCTTCACATTGGGCTTGTCAACCGCTTTTACATAGTCAACATCTTCATATGCTTCGTTAATCATATAGCCTTCAAATCTGTTGAGAGATTCCATGCAAAGTGTGATTCCGTGGTCAGCCGCCATATCAGCGAGTCTTCTCATGCTCTTGATACTTCTTTCGGTGTCGGCTTTCTTATCGAATCCCGACGCAAAGTCAACGGGCCAGTATGAATAAAGAGCACCTCCGATTCTGTCGATACCTGCAATTTCCATTTTCTTGAAAACATCAGCATAGAAAGCAAATGCTTTTTCAACTGCCGCTGAATCCGTTGAAGCAAGATTATGCTCGGGTCTGGGGCCGTAACCGCCCGAAAGAAGCATACCGTTAGCTTCTGCACATTTTTTTAACTCTCTGAAATATGACTCGGGTTCGCGGTCAAATGCACCGCAGGCAACTTCAAGCACATCGAAACCGAGCTTTTTGCATTTTTCAATATAGGGAAGAAAATCTCCGCCCCATTCATGCTCCCAATAAGCGTAGTAAATACCGAATTTCATTATTTTTACCTCTTAAAAACGGGCACGGATTTTTCCGTACCCGTTGTGTTTTTAGATAAGTGAGTTGTAAAGAGCTGTGATTTCTTCAACGCTTGTGTCTCTGGGGTTACCGGGACGGCAAGCATCGTCGAATGCTGACTGTGCAAGGAAGGGGATATCTTCAGCCTTAACGATTTCCTTAAGGTCAGCAGGAATGCCAACATCGATTGAAAGCTGCTTAACAGCATCGATAGCTGCCTTTCTTGCTTCTTCAATGCTCATAGCTTCTGTGCCTTCAACTCCCATAGCCTTTGCGATATCTCTGTATTTGTCACCTGTTTCGGGTGCATTGTATTCCATAACTGTGGGAAGAATGATAGCATTTGCAACGCCGTGAGGTGTGTCATAAAGAGCACCGAGAGGATGAGCCATTGAGTGAACGATACCAAGACCAACGTTTGAGAAGCCCATACCTGCAACATACTGACCGAGAGCCATGCCTTCTCTGCCGTCTTCTGTGTTTGCAACTGCACCGCGAAGGCTTCTTGCGATGATTTCAATAGCCTTGATGTGGAACATATCGCTGAGTTCCCATGCGCCCTTTGTGATGTAGCCTTCGATAGCATGAGTGAGGGCGTCCATGCCTGTTGCAGCAGTAAGACCTGCAGGCATTGTTGACATCATGTCGGGGTCAACAACAGCAACAACGGGGATGTCATGAACATCAACGCAAACCATCTTTCTGTTGTTCTGAGCGTCTGTGATAACGTAGTTGATTGTAACTTCAGCTGCGGTGCCTGCTGTTGTGGGAACAGCGATGATGGGTACGCACTTGTTCTTTGTGGGAGCAACGCCTTCAAGTGAACGAACATCAGCAAATTCGGGGTTAGCAATGATGATACCTACAGCCTTTGCTGTGTCCATTGATGAACCGCCGCCAACAGCGATGATGCAGTCTGCGCCGCTTGCCTTGAAAGCTTCAACGCCTGCCTGAACATTTTCGATTGTGGGGTTAGCCTGAATTGTGCTGAATACATCATATGCGATGTCAGCGCCCTTGAGAACGTTGAAAACCTTGTCTGCAACGCCGAATTTGATAAGGTCGGGGTCGCAGCAAACAAGAGCCTTTGTGAAGCTTCTTGCTTTGAATTCATCAGCAATAGCAGCGATAGCGCCCTTGCCGTGGTATGATGTTTCGTTAAGTACAAATCTGTTTGCCATGATAAGAATCCTCCATTATATTAAAGATTAAGAAAATCTCTTCTGTATACATCTTCAAGCTTGAATGCTTTAACGATTTCAACAAGATCGGGGTCTGTGATTGTGTTGACTCTGGGAAGGTGAGCAGTCATCATGTAAAGCTGAGCTGCCTTTTCAACTGTTTCGATAAGACCGAATGCTTCGTCAAGGTCTTTGCCGCAGCCGTAGATACCGTGCTGACCCCAGATAACAAGACGGAATTCCTTCATCTTTTCTGCAGTTGCAATACCGATTTCGTTAGTGCCGCAAACCATCCAGGGAAGAACGCCGATACCGTCGGGGAAAACAACCATGCA
>JAZQTZ010000091.1:0-39655 GCA_045631105.1 Acutalibacteraceae bacterium | reverse complement strand
GGGGGCACGCTTGCCGAGAATCTGAAGTCTACCGTCGGGGAAACGGATTTCGGGCGATGCCATTCCTATATCTTCGTTTTTATCAAGAAAAGCGATAAGCTTTGAGATAACGTCATCTCTGACAATTATATCGGGATTGATGATTACGTGATAATCGGAATCGAGCTTATCCATAATGAGATTATGTCCTTTGCCGAAGCCGATATTACCGCCGCTCTTGATAAGGGTAACCTGAGGATAGTTTTTTTCAATATGCTCAACCGTTCCGTCTGTTGAACCGTTATCAACAACGTAAAGGCGGAAGGGAGCCTGAGTGTATTTCAAAAGTGAGCTTACGGCATTGTCGATAGTTGACATATTATTGTAAGTCACAATACAACCTGTTACGGTTTTATTCATTTGGTTTTTCCTTTCCAAGGCACATATTGGAAATTATTTAATCCTTGCCAAAGACAGAATCATTTTTGCTCTCCATTTTATTTTCTGAACAAGACCTGTTTTGCCGCCCGTTACGTTGCCGCCGTGTCTTCGCCACAGAATAAGCGGCTTTTCAAGAAGAACGGCTTTGTATCCTTTTTTGATTGCGGCAAGAGCAATCCACCAGTCGTGCATCGGTAAATCCTTGGGGAAGGGGAGTGTATCGAGCATAACCTGCCTTGTGAATGCCATACAGCAGCCCACGAAGGTGTTTTTTATAAGATTGCTTTTATAGTCAACGTTTGAATTGCGGATTGCAAAGAACGAAGGCTCGGTGATATTGAGGTTGCCGTCTGTAACAGCGGCATCGTGAAGCACGATGTCGGCACCGTTTTCTATTTCAGCCATAACAGAGCTTACTTTATCCGGCTGCCAGACATCATCCTGATCACAAAGGAAGATAACATCTCCCGAGCAGGCGTTAAGGGCATTTTCGAAATTTCTGACAACGCCCTTTCCTTCGCCTTCAATATATCTGATTCTTTTATCTTGGTTTGCATAGTTCTGAACGATGGTGCAGGTATCACCTTGCGGATAATCGTCACATACGATTATCTCATCGTTTTTGCCGAGCTGGCTGATGATGGAATCAAGCTGCTCTGCTATGTATTGCTCGCCTTTATATGCGGCGAGTGCAACAGATATTTTCATATCAGTCGATGCTCTTCATTGTGGGGAAGAGAAGAACGTCTCTGATTGCCTGTGAGTCTGTGAGAAGCATACACATTCTGTCGATGCCGAAACCGATACCGCCTGTGGGGGGCATACCGTATTCAAGAGCCATCATGAAGTCTTCGTCTGTTGTGTTGGCTTCTTCGTCTCCCTGAGCAAGCTGTGCTTCCTGAGCCTTGAAGCGTTCCCTCTGGTCGATGGGGTCGTTGAGCTCCGAATAAGCGTTTGCCATTTCCCAGCCGTTCATGAAGAATTCGAAACGTTCAACAAAGTTGGGGTCTTCGGGCTTTTTCTTGGTGAGGGGTGAGATTTCGATGGGATGGTCGATAACGAAAGTGGGCTGAATAAGATGCTCTTCGGCGTATTCTTCAAAGAACATTGCAAGGATATCGCCCTTACCGTGTCTCTTTTCGTATTCAATGTGATGCTTGTCAGCGATTGCTCTTGCATCCTCAAGAGTTTCGATTTCGTTCCAGTCAACGCCTGCATATTTCTTAACAGCGTCAACCATTGTAATCTTTTCGAAAGGCTTGCCGAGATCCATTTCAACGCCGTTGTAGGAAATCTTTGTTGTTCCGAGAACAGCCTGAGCAACATGACGGTAGAGATTTTCTGTAAGTTCCATCATGCCGTTGTAGTCGGTATAAGCCTGATAGAGTTCCATGAGGGTGAATTCGGGGTTGTGACGTGTGTCAACGCCTTCGTTTCTGAAAACTCTGCCGATTTCATAAACCTTTTCCATACCGCCAACGATAAGTCTCTTGAGATAAAGCTCGAGCGAAATGCGGAGCTTGAAATCTTCGTTGAGAGCGTTGTGGTGAGTTTCGAAAGGTCTTGCAGCTGCACCGCCTGCGTTTGAAACAAGAACGGGAGTTTCAACTTCAAGGAAGCCCTGTGAATCAAGATAATTTCTGATTTCACGGAGAATAAGTGAACGCTTTACGAAAGTATCCTTAACATCGGGATTCATGATGAGGTCAAGATAACGTCTTCTGTAGCGTGTGTCGGTGTTGGTAAGACCGTGGAATTTTTCGGGGAGGGGAAGAAGTGACTTTGAAAGAAGGCGGATTGCCTTTGCATGAACGGAAACTTCGCCTCTTCTTGTTCTGAAAACAAAGCCCTTAACTTCAACGATATCGCCGATATCCCATTTCTTGAAGTCTGCAAAATTTTCTTCGCCGATTTCGTCAATCTTAACGTAAACCTGCATTCTGCCGCTGAGGTCTCTTACGTCAATGAAGTTTGCCTTACCCATATCACGGCGGCTCATCATTCTGCCGCAGATTGATACGTTGGTGTTTTCAAGCTCTTCAAAGCGTTCAACTATCTCTGCGTTGTGGATAGTCTGCTCAGCGAGTGTAATCTGAAACGGGTCATTGCCTGCAGCCTGGAGAGCTTCGAGCTTTTCAACCCTTATCTGTCTGAGTTCGTTGGTGTCCTGCACCTGTTCCTGTTCTTCTTCGGGAACAGCATTAACAATCTTTTCTTCAGCCATTGTTTGTAATTCCTTTCGTTTTTAATGCCAAAAAGCGATAGGGGGAGGTTACTCCCGAATCCCATCGCCGTGTATTCTCGATTTTTATTTGGAGATTTCAAGAATCTTCATTTTGATAATTTTGCCGGAAGGAGTTGTAATGTTTGCAACTTCGCCAACCTTCTTGCCCATGATTGCGGAACCAACGGGTGAAAGGTCGGAAATAACGCCGTTGTCGATGTCGCTCTTGCCGAGGATTCTGTATTCAATTTCTTCTTCAAAATCCATATCGTAGAGCTTAACTTTTGCGCCGATGCGAACGAATTCTGTTGTGAGTTCAGCTTCGTCAAGGATTGTAGCGTTGCGAAGGTCAGCTTCAAGCTTTGCGATTTCAGCTTCAAGCTTTGCCTGTTCGTTCATCGCCTCATCATATTCAGCGTTTTCTGAAAGGTCGCCGTGTGAACGTGCTTCCTTAATTTTTTCAGCTATATCGTCTCTTCCCTCGGTTTTGAGTCTGTTAAGTTCCTCGCTGAGTTTGTTATAATCTTCACGGGTAAAGACTGTCTTTTTTTCCATTTCGATATATCTCCTTTAGTATAAAATATATATGCGCATTTTAAAATCTTTTATATTATATAATATATATATAAATATGTCAAGTTACAGCTTTATTACAAATGAAGCATTCAAGACATTTTTCGGGGGATTTTTCTTCGCAGTCATCGCAGCTTGTTTCAATTTCAGCAAAAGAAGAATGTTTATATTCTCCGCTTCCGCAGAGTTCTGTCAATGCGCCTGCAAAATCGAGGGTTTCGATATCGTCGGGGAGGAGGCTTTTGTGATAATCCGAAAGAACAACCCCTTTTCCCGAAAAACGCAGTTTTCCGATGCATGAATTTTTTGATGTAAAAACAGCCGCCTGATTCATTGCTGATAAAACCGCACCGTCGCAGCAGATGATGACTTCAGGTTTGTCGGAGGGTTCATATTTGCTTCTTATCATGAGGGATGCTCCGTAATTTTCATAGGCTTCCATAGCTGTTGCAGCAAATTTTTCGGGGTGAGATGTTATGATTTTTACGGATGCGGAAAAAGGGAGAAGTTCACAAAGTCTTGGTGCCGTGACGGCGTTTCGGTCGGTTACGGTTATTGTGAATTTGTCGGCAGGTAAATCAGAGTTTCCGATGATTTTCAGCGCAGTATTAAAAACAAGGGTTGCGTTCATCGATATCGGGATAAATCTTTTAAGCCCTGAATTATCAGGAAGTGAAACGGAATGGGATGCAACTATCCGCGAGGCATATCTTCCGCATTTCCGTGATGCCGAATTCCAGTCAATTCCCTTTTTGCTCTCGGCAATTTCGAGAACATAAAACGGCAGACTCTTATCTGTTTTGCAGATGAATGGCTCTGAATTTTTCAGTTTTTTCAGCTGTTTCCGACGCTGTAGTATTCCTTTTTCGATTTTTACGGTTTTTAAAACAATAAACACATTATTGCACTCCTCAAAGCGGTTTATTACCAAACTATGCAAAAAAGGAAGCAATAATGTGTTTTGATTTTGATTTAATTTTCGTCTTTAAAAACAAGTTCTAGCTCTTCTTCCGTCATCTCTCGGCATTCGCCTTCAATCAAAGAGGTGTCGAGCTTAAGAGAGCCTATCTGAATTCTGCGAAGTTGCTCAACGTTGTTGCCCAGAGCATGAAACATGCGCTTGACCTGATGATATTTGCCCTCTCTGATTTTGATTTCAGCAGCAGGCAGACCATCAGATGTTGTAAAGGCTTTCACCTTTGCAGGCAGACATTCCGTGCCGTCTCCGAGGGTTATTCCGTCCTCTAATTTTTTGATGTCGTTTTCATCAATCGGGAAGGATAATGTTGCCTGATATGTCTTGAAAACATGGTGGGCAGGGCTCATTATTTTATGGGCAAAAGCGCCGTCATCCGTTATAATTAAAAGACCTGTGGTATCTCTGTCGAGTCTTCCGGCGGGAAAAAGACTGCGTCTTTTGAGCTCGGGAGGAATGATATCAATAACCGTCTTTTTGGCAGGGTCGGTTGTTGCGCTGATAACACCCTGGGGTTTGTTGAGCATGATGTAGATATGCTCTTTTGCTGTAAAATTATATCCCTTTACATCGATATCATCAACATCGGGGTCAACGAGTTCTTCCGCACGAAGACAAACTCTTGAATTGACCGAAACTGCGGCGTCTTTTATGAGCTTTCTTGCATCTTTTCTGGACACATTGCAGTTGAGCGCTATTAACTTGTCAAGGCGTTTAAGACCCATAAAAAATTCTCCTCGGTTTTATTGAAAAAAGGACCGGCTGAAACAACCGGTCCCTGAATTATTCAGCTTTAATTATGCAAGTTCTGCAAAGTACTTGATTGTACGAACCATCTGGCTTGTGTAGCTGTTTTCATTGTCATACCATGAAACAACCTGAACCTGATACATATCGTCAGCAATCTTTGTAACCATTGTCTGAGTTGCATCGAAGAGTGAACCGTATGTGATACCAACGATGTCGCTGGAAACGAGTTCTTCTTCTGTGTAACCGAAGGAAGCTGATGAAGCAGCCTTCATAGCAGCGTTGATGCCTTCCTTAGTAACGTCTGCACCCTTAACAACTGCAACAAGGATAGTTGTTGAACCTGTGGGAACGGGAACTCTCTGTGCTGAGCCGATGAGTTTGCCGTTGAGTTCGGGGATAACAAGGCCGATAGCCTTTGCAGCGCCTGTTGAGTTGGGAACGATGTTAGCAGCAGCAGCTCTTGCTCTTCTGAAGTCGCCCTTTCTGTGAGGACCGTCAAGAACCATCTGGTCGCCTGTGTAAGCATGAACAGTTGTCATGATACCGCTCTGGATGGGAGCATAATCGTTGAGAGCCTTAGCCATGGGAGCAAGGCAGTTTGTTGTGCAGGAAGCAGCGGAGATGATTGTGTCATCAGCTGTAAGAGTGTTTTCGTTTACGCTGTAAACGATTGTGGGAAGGTCGTTGCCTGCGGGAGCAGAAATAACAACTTTCTTTGCGCCTGCATCGATGTGAGCCTGGCTCTTAGCCTTTGAGCAGTAGAAACCTGTGCATTCGAGAACAACGTCAACACCGATTTCGCCCCAGGGAAGTTCTGCAGCGTTTGCCTTAGCGTAGATTTTGATTTCCTTACCGTCAACTGTGATGCTGTCTTCGCCTGCAACTACTGTATCAGCGAGAGCGTATCTGCCCTGAGCTGTATCGTACTTGAGAAGGTGAGCGAGCATAGCGGGATTTGTAAGGTCGTTGATAGCAACGATTTCGTAGCCTTCAGCGCCGAACATCTGACGGAATGCGAGACGGCCGATACGACCGAAGCCATTGATTGCAACTTTAACTGCCATAGTGAATTACCTCCAAAAATAAAAATTCATTTTTTGACAAGATATATTTTATACATTTTTTATCAAATATGCAACAGTTTTTTAATTAATTTTCATGTTTTTTCAAACTTTTGGTAAACTGAACAAAATTATAAAAATCAGCGTAAAAAACGGTGCAATTCTAACAAAGAAAACGGTGCGTTTTTATGCACTTTGATTTTATTTATGATATTTTCCGCCGCTCGAAATCATGAACGAACGGTAAATCTGTTCAAGAAGCATAACTCTTGCGAGCTGATGCGGAAAGGTCATGGGGCTCATTGAAAGACGGAATTTTGCTCTGCTCTTAACTGCCGGAGAAAGACCGTGAGAGCCTCCGATGATAAAACAAAGCGAGCCGAACCCCGAAACTGCGCATTTTTCTATTTCTTTTGAAAGTCCTTCGGATGACAGCTCTTTGCCCTCAATGCAGAGCGCAAAGACTGCTTCGTTTGCCGAAATTTTCGAAAGAATTCTTTCGCTTTCATCGTTGAGTGCGGCTTCAATCTGAGCGTCGTTCGGGTTTTCTGGGAGTCTTGCGGGAGTGAGTTCGGTTATCTTCAGTTTGCAGAATGCACCGAGTCTTTTTTCATATTCCGCGCAAGCCATGCGAAGATAATCTTCCTTGAGTTTTCCGACGCATATTATGTTTATGTTTATCATTTTTATACCATCCTTACAGCGCTATAACGGGATTTCTGTCGCCTGCAACGGTCAGAATATAGTCAATATTTTCTTTTGCGCCTGCCATTGTCATGGCGGCATGAGTTGTTTCAAACGCAAGGCAGGGGAGATTGTTTTCCTTGCTTAAATGTCCAAGCACAAAACGGGTTGTTCCTGATTCCATAAGTTTCACCGCCGCTTTTGCGCAGTTTTCATTGGAAAGATGTCCTCGGTCGGAGAGAATTCTTTCTTTGAGGAAATAGGGATAAGGCCCGTTACGGAGCATTCCGACGTCGTGGTTAGATTCAAGCAAAACGAGGTCACATCCATAGAGTGCATTCATAACCGAGTCGTCAACAACGCCGATATCCGTTGCAACCGCAAGGCGCTTATTATCGTGAGTAACAACGGTGAAACCTGTGCTTTCCTTTGTGTCATGGGGAGTTTTAAAGGGTCTGACATGAATTCCGCAGACCTCGATTCCATTGTAAGGAACAACATCTGCCTTCACTTTTTCGCTCAGAACGCCAAGATCCTCCATGCCTGAAAGCGTTCCCTCCGAAGCATAAACCTTAACGCCGTGGCGCTGCGCAAAAACTCTGATGCCGTTTATATGGTCCCAATGCTCATGGGTGACAAAAATCGCACCGATTGATGACGGATCAACGCCGATTTCATTCAGCGCTTCGGCTGTTCTTTTTGCGCTGACTCCGATATCAATGAGAATACCACCCTGAGATGAACCGATATAGGTGCAGTTACCGCTGCTGGATGAATATAAAGAACAAAATCTTGCCATAAGAAACTCCAAAACAAACCGCCATAATCCATGTGGGTTACGGCGGCATTATACTATTACATTATATATCGGAAATTAACCTGCAGTAGTGAGAGCGTCGGGTTCGGGGCAGAAAATTCTTTTTATGTCTGCGCCGAGACCTTTGAATTTTTCAACAACATCCTCATAACCTCTGTCGATATGAAGGATATCTTCAACCTCGGTTGTGCCGCTTGCAGCAAGACCTGCGATTATCATCGCTGCGCCTGCACGAAGGTCATCTGCTTTGACGGGTGCGCCCTTGAGCTGTTCAACGCCCTGAACAACTGCAAGCTGACCGTCAGCCTTGATATCTGCGCCCATGCGGTTGAGCTGTTCGGTATATTTGAAGCGGTTTGACCAGATACCCTCGGAGATAATGCTTGTTCCCTCTGCAATAGCGAGAAGAACCGCAAACTGAGGTTGCATATCGGTCGGGAAACCGGGATGAGCCATGGTTTTGATGTTGCATTTTCCGGGACGGATATCGAGCGAAACTCTTACAGCATCGTCAAATTCTTCAACAATCGCACCGCATTCGATGAGCTTCTTTGAAATTGATTCAAGATGCTTGGGAATAACATTTTTGATGAGAACATCGCCCTTTGTTGCAGCGGCGGCAACCATATATGTGCCTGCTTCAATCTGGTCGGGGATGATTGAATATGTGCAGCCGTGAAGCTGTTCAACACCTCTGACCTTGATAACGTCGGTGCCTGCACCTCTGATATCCGCACCCATTGAGTTGAGGAAGTTTGCAAGGTCAACGATATGAGGTTCTTTTGCGGCGTTTTCGATAACTGTGAGACCTTCTGCTTTTACAGCGGCGAGAAGGATATTTACCGTTGCGCCAACGGAAACCATGTCAAGATAAATAGGGCTTCCGATGAGCTTATCTGCCTTTGCATCAACGATAGCGTTATCCTCAACGGAAACGGTTGCGCCGAGAAGCTCAAAGCCTTTGATGTGCTGGTCAATGGGACGGGGACCGAGATAACAACCGCCGGGCATCGAAACCTTTGCTCTTGAGAATCTGCCGAGCAAAGCTCCGATAAAATAATATGATGCACGAAGATGCTTTGTCATATCGTGGGATATAACATAGGAATCAACGTGGCGGGAGTCGATTTCAATTGTGTGCTTATTGATAACTCTGACCTGCGCGCCGATTTGCTTGAGGATTTTCATCATGTAGCCGATATCGCTTATTGAGCAGGGGAGATTTTCAATTACGCAGACATCCTGGGAGAGAATAGCGGCGGGGATAATTGCAAGAGCAGCGTTTTTGGCGCCGCTTATTTCAACTTCACCGCGGAGAGGTGTACCGCCGTTGATGATAAATTTCTCCAAAGGAATTTCCCTCATTTCATTTCTTTATTTTATATAATAAAATCAGATATTTTTATAAAAACCCAAAGTATTATAACATCTTATTTTTCATTTGAAAAGACCTAAATTAAAAAAAGATGAAATTTTTTGTGAATTTTTACAACTTTAACCTTTTTGTATCATGTTTTGTCAGAATTCAGCCGTTGCATCTATAGTATGCCGTGAAAAATGATGCATATATGTTGTAAATAATTTGAGTCTGTCGAGTCAATATGACTAAAAAGATTTGGTTTTATTTGGTAATACTGTCCATTGATTTTTTGACGGAATTGCTTTTCGTCTTTTTAACCGAATGTGTTTTGTGCAGAGTGAAAAAAACGAAGATGATTTGTGAATTTGAACAAAGCAAGAGTTGGTTTTTTGTGCCAATTACTGAAAAAATCCTTGCGAAATTCAGCATGCACAGATTTTTTTTGATATATACAAAATTGCAAAAATTTGTTAATTTTCAATAAAAACAGGCGATAATTCACAAAAAATTCAAAAAAATATTGAAAAAAATCGAATATTTCTATTGCAAAAAGACCTGTTCTTGTGTAAAATGTAGATGTCCCGATTGTCATTTTGTATAAATTCACAAGAAGTTAAAACAAATCGAATTGTGGGGTAATAATTATGTCTAACAGAATTTTCCAGGGTCTTGTGCATCAGATGAGAGATGCGGTAGGAAGAACTCTGGGCGTAATCGACGAAACAGGCACCATCATCGCTTGCAGTGAGCTGAGCAAAATCGGCGAGGTTATCTCAACTGCAAACGACATTTTTGCGGACAACGAACTTCATTACATCAACGGATATACTTTCTGCAATTTCGGCGCACATATTCAGACTGAATATGCAGCTTTTGTTGAAGGTACAGATGAGCTTGCAGGCAGATTTGCATCTGTTTGCTGCGTATCACTTGAAAATCTTAAGCAGTATTATGAAGAAAAATTTGACAGGGGCAATTTTATAAAGAATGTTATTCTTGATAACATACTTCCCGGCGACATCTATCTCAAATCGAGAGAACTCCGTTTTGCATCGGAAGCAACAAGAGTTGTTCTTCTTATCAGAATAACCGACCATAACGATGCATCGGTATTTGATTCCGTTCAGAATCTCTTCCCTGATAAGAGCAAGGACTTTGTTATCAACATCAATGAGCATGATATTGCAATCGTCAAGGAAGTGCGCAGCAACATCGAATCAAAAGATCTCGAAAAGCTTGCACGCTCAATTTCCGATTCACTCAGCACAGAACTCTATACCCATGTTCTTGTCGGTATAGGCACAACTGTTGAAGGAATCAAGGACCTTGCACGTTCATTCAAAGAAGCTCAGATTGCTCTCGAAGTAGGCAAGGTATTCGATACCGAAAAAACAATCGTAAGCTATGAAAATCTCGGTATTGCCCGCCTTATTTATCAGCTTCCCACCACTCTCTGCGACATGTTCCTCAGAGAAGTGTTCAAGAGAGGCTCAATTGAAAGCCTTGACCACGAAACTCTGTTCACAATTCAGCGCTTCTTCGAAAACAACCTCAACGTTTCCGAAACATCAAGAAAGCTGTTTGTTCACAGAAATACCCTTGTTTACAGACTTGAAAAAATCAAGAAGCTTACAGGTCTTGACCTTCGTGAGTTCGATGATGCAATCGTATTCAAAGTTGCTCTCATGGTTAAGAAATATCTTGATGCCAAACCCGTTAAGTATTAATTAATAATTTTAAGGATTTGATACAGTGATTGAATTTAAGAACGTATCCAAAAGGTATGAAGGCGCAAGTGCCCCTGCCTTGAAGGATATCAACTTGACTATAGATAAAGGTGAGTTCGTCTTTGTTGTCGGTTCTTCGGGAGCAGGCAAGAGCACCTTCCTCAAGCTTATGATGAGGGAGGAAGTTCCTTCTGCAGGAACAATTATTGTTGATGATACTGACCTTACCAAAATAAAGAAAAGGGATATTCCCAAATTCCGCCGCAGACTCGGAATTGTTTTTCAGGATTTCCGCCTTATTCCGAACATGACCGTTTTTGACAATGTTGCGTTCGCAATGCGTGTTATCGGAACAAAGGAAAAGAAAATACGCCGCAGAGTTCCTTATGTTCTCAGCCTTATGGGTCTTAACGATAAGGCGAGAAATTATCCCAAGGAGCTGTCGGGCGGTGAACAGCAGAGAGTTGCTCTTGCACGTGCTCTTGTAAACAATGCCGAAATCATTATTGCGGACGAGCCCACAGGTAACGTTGACCCGCAGATGAGCTATGAAATCGTTGATTTGCTCATGCGCCTTAACGAGGCAGGAACAACGGTTATCATGGTAACTCATGAACACAGCCTTGTCCGTTGTTTTGATAAGCGAGTCATTATTCTCGACAAGGGAACAGTTGTTTCCGACGGCGGAACGATTATTCGTGAAGCGGCAACATCTCATATCAATCCCATGAGTGAGATTTCCAATGAATATGTTATTCCTCCTGAAGAGGATTATTCGGCATATTCCGATATTTCTTCAGAAGAACCCGCAACGGAAGAAGCTGTTGTTGAAATCGACATGGCAGATGATGAAATCATCGATATTTCGGAAAATGATTTTATCGATATTCTTTCCGGCGGAGAATTTGCCGAAGAAGAATCAATTACGGCGGGAGGCGATGAATAATGGGTAAATTCGGCTATCTTATCAAAGAAGGCTTCCGCAATCTTAAGGTTAACAAGCTCATGTCGGTCGCTTCCGTAACAGTTCTTTTCAGCTGCCTTATGCTTATCGGCATCGCATTTATGCTTCTTGTTAACATCGAAGCGTTTATCGGCGGAATTGAAGCCGAAAATGTTATAATGGTTTATGCCGATGTGGATGCAACGGAAGTTGATTATATTTCGCTCGGTTCAAAACTCAACGGTATTGACAACATTGCTTCAATTGAAAGAGTTGAAAAAGAGCAGGCTTATGAAGATATTCTTGCAGACCTTGATGAAGGTCTCAGGACTTATCTGAACTCAATCGACGAAAATCCTCTTCCTGATGCTTACAGAGTGACGGTTGCGGATATGTCAGGATTTGAAGATGTTGTTTCTGAAATCAAAAAGCTTGACGGAATAGAAAGAGTTTATGAAAACAGCACTCTTGCAAGGCAGATTCAGGGAATCAGAAATTCCGTGACATATATCAGCATGGGTATGATTGCCTTGCTTCTTGTGGTTTCGCTCTTTATTATTTCAAATACAATCAAAGTTACAATGTTCAGCCGCCGTCTTGAAATCAGCATCATGAAGAGCGTCGGCGCAACAAATTCGTTCATCAGATTGCCGTTCATGGTTGAAGGTATCATAATCGGCATAATTGCAGGCATTCTTGCAACGGGAGCGGTATGGGGTGTTTATGAATTTGCTCTCGGTTCGTTTACTGCCGTGCTTTCGGGCTTCGGCGGTGCTGCAAGAATAGATTTCCTTGACTATGCGCTCTATCTTGCCGCAGCATTTGTCGGCATCGGCATTTTCACGGGTATCTTCGGCAGCGCAACATCAATAAGAAAATATCTTAAGGAAAGGAAGTTTGTTGAACTTGAAGAATAATGGAAAAACCATAACAAGAAAAGTTCTTTGCCTTATTATGGCTTTTATCTGTGTATTCTCAGTTGCGGCTCCTTACTCTCTTCCAACCGTTTCGGCGGAAGAAAGCCTTGAGGATTTGAGAAATCAGATTGACGAAATCGAAAAAGATATCGTTGAAGATAACAAAGCTCTTGCTGAGGTTGAAAAAGATATCAAGAATAATGAAAAAAAGCTTGATAATCTTAATGACCAGCTAGATAAAATTTCTCAGCAGGTTGACCTTCTCAAAGAGAGCATTGATATTCTTAACGGCGATATTGACGATTTGCAGGGCGATATCAATGTTACCTCAAACGACATAAAGACAATTAATTTGCAGATTGCGGATATTGAAACGCAGATTGCAGAAACAGAAGTTCTTATGGATGCAACAAGAGAAATTCTTCTTGCAAGAATCCGTGAGAATTATATGGCAGGCGAAGCATCATCGGTTGAGCTTCTTTTCTCAAGCACAGACCTTGCAACCTTCTTCGCAAGGCAGGAGCTTGTTAAGAGAGTTTCCGAAAACGATGCCCAGCTTATAACAAGCCTCACCGAAAAAATCAATGAGCTTGCTGACCTTCAGAAAGAGCTTGAAACAACCAAGGAGGCTCTTGAAGGCAAAAAAGCTGAGCTTGATTCACAGATGAATACTCTTAATACAAGGCAGAACGAGCTTGAAAGCAACAAAAAATCCCAGCAGAAAAAGCAGGAAGAAGCCGCAAAAAAATACAGTGAGGTTGAAAATCTCATAGAAGAGCTTGATAAAGACAGCGCAGAGTATAAAAAACAGATCAAGAAAAAAGAAGCCGAGCGTGAAGCTCTTGAAGCTGAAATTGACAGAATAATTCAGCAAGTGGGTTCACAGGAAGGCGATACTCCCGAGCCCGAATATGAAAACGACGGCAAACTCGCATGGCCTCTTAAGGAAAGATGCACCGTCACCGCAGGATACCCCACATATCCCAGCGGCGGCAGGCATAACGGTATCGATATCTGCCTTTGCACCTCAAGCGGCAGCACAAGAGATTCAAACGGCAACAGTCTTTCATACGGCAAACCCTATTATGCATCGCAGGGCGGCGAGGTAATTATTGCCGACTGGCATAAGAGCTTCGGTAACTATGTTGTTGTTGACCACGGTGACGGTAAGCAGACTCTTTATGCTCATTCAAAATCGCTGAATGTCAAGAAAGGCGATGTTGTTAAGAAGGGTCAGCAGCTCGGACTTATGGGCGACACAGGTAACGTTACCGGTCCTCATCTTCATTTCGAAGTCAGAATCAAAAAATCAGACGGCAGCGTCAGCAGAGAAAATCCTCTCAAATATGTTTCCAAGCCGTCGTATGTTGTATAACAAACGATAACCGAAAACAGCCGACCGAGTTATGAATTCGGTCGGCAGTTTATAAAAGGGTGAAATTTATGAACAAAAAAGTTTCGATGGGCATATGTCTTTCGTTGGTTATTATTGCGATAACAGCAACTTTTGCGTTGACGATGGTTATTTCCTCGCGCATTTATGACGGAATTATCAGCGGACTTTCACAGCGTTCAACAAACCATAAATCGGTTGAAGAAATTGAAAACATCGTTGAAAACTATTTCTATGGAAGCGATGAAACTCAGAATTTGCTGAGCCAATCTCTTGCCGAGGGTTATATCAGAGGTCTCGGCGACTCCAACAGCCGTTATCTTGATTCGGAAGAATACTCCGCATACACCTCAAAAATCGAGGGCGGCGTTACGGGAATCGGTGTTGAAACAGCTTTTGATTATAGGACGGGCGATTTTGTTATCACGCATGTATATGCGGATTCTCCCGCCGAAAAAGCAGGGCTCAAAGCTCTTGACATTATAACAGCGATTGCTGATATTCCCGTTGACAGAATGAACTATTCTGCTCTCCAGGAAAATCTTTACGGCGACCGTCTTAATGCGGTAAAGGTTGAATATGAAAGAAACGGTGAAACCAAGGTGGTTGAACCTATGCTCGGTTTCCGCATTCCCAGCGTCAGCGGCAGAGTTGAAAGCAACGTCGGTTATATAAAAATAAGAGGTTTTTATAAAAATACAGCTTCCGAATTCAAGGATACGGCAAAGAAACTCATTGAAGACGGTGCAGAGAGCATAATTCTTGATGTCAGAGATACTTATGACGGAACAGTCGAATACGCAGCGCAGGTTATCGATGTTATCGTTCCTGCAATTCAGGGCAATATCGCTGTTCTCAAAGATGATAAAGATGCAACCAAAGATAAGGTCTTTGCATCAGAAAACAGCAGCATTCTGATACCGTATGTTGTTCTTATCAATTCAGGAACAAGCGGACCTGCGGAGCTTTTTGCTTGCGACCTTCGAGATATATGCCAGGCAGAGTTGGTCGGAACAAAAACAGCAGGCAACGGCACGGCTCAGGAGCTTTATCCCCTTGAAGACGGCGGCGCTGTTCTGCTGACAGTTGCAATCGTTGAACCCAAAAACGGTGCAGAAGCTGTTTATCACGATGTCGGTGTTTCTCCGACAAAGGAAGTCAGCCTTGCATCAGGCAACGAAATCGATATTGAGTTACTCTCCTATGAACAGGATAGTCAATTGATGACGGCATTTAACATGCTTGCCGCTTAAACTAATTTGCGGCGCAATTCAACAGCCTTCCCCAGAACATAAACGGGCAAGGCATCGCATTCCGCTTTTGAGAAAACAAGCGGTTCATAGGATGAATTTTCAGACACAAGCATTATGCTTGTGTCTTTTTTTATTATCTTTCGGATAAAGGCGTTTCCGTTTCCGATTGCGAAAACACCGGTCTCTCCGTTTTCAACCTGCATAGAACGGTTGACTACTACCGTGTCACCTGCAAAGATGATGGGCGACATGCTGTTGTCAACTATGTTCAGCGCATAGAATTCGTTTTCGCCGATTCTGCTGCAAAGTGCTGCTGCAGTTATATAACTGAAAACGGGAATTTTATTTTCTTCCTCGGTTTTTTCTTCTCCGAGGAGGGTGTCAACAGTAACTCCGAAAACCTTTGACAAAAGACAAAGGCTGTTTCTGTCGGGCAAGGTGCGTCCCTTTTCCCATTGGCTGACAGCTGTTTGATGAACGCCGCAAAGTTTTGCGAGTTCCTGTTGTGAGATCCCTTTTTCTTTTCTTAATTCTCTGATTAAACTCATATTTGTCTCCCGAAAGTTCTATGTGATAATATTAGCATAACTATTAAAAATGTCAAGCGATTATCGAAAAAATCAAAAATATCTATTGACAAACGAACAAACGTTCACTATAATCAATAGCAGAACTATTGACTTGGAGGAAAAATGGAGAACGGATATATCCCGGATATTTCATATCCCACAGAGGAGGAAATCAGAGCGGCGCAGCTTTTATGTTGCGGACGGATGTGTAAAGAGTGTGAAAGCCCTGCAGCATATGCCTGGAGAAAAAGAGAGATTGATATGTCTTTGCTTCTCGAAAAAGCAATTGAAAATGAGCTGACGGAAAACGAAAAGAATGTTGTTGAGGACAGATGGTATAATTCCATGACTTTTTCGGAGATTGCAAGAAAAAGGGGGATATCTCCTGCGGCAGTCAAGCAAACTTCTGAAAGGGCATTGGACAAGCTTGAGAGGGTACTGAAATATGTTGTTTTTTATCAGAGAAACATCTTTGATGAAAGCGTTGTTCCCGCAGCAGTTTCAAGAGCAAGGGTTATTGCATCGGCAAGAAACATGAGTGCGGATAAAATCGGATTGAGGCTCAAAAACTTAAGGCTAAGCCGTGGATTGACCGTTAATGCGCTCGGAAAAGCGACGGGTATCGGCGAAAAAAGAATTGACAGGATTGAATTGGGGGATATGCTGAAAACAGATGAGCTTTTTATTTTCAGCAATTTTTTTGCGGTAACATCTGATTACATTCTGAAAGGAGAACATAATGGCTGAAAAAACTTTGAGAGAACTTGGAGAAGAATATGAAACGGCTTCGGCAATTCTTAAGGAACGCATCGCCAATAAAAGAGCGGAGCTTCGTTCTTTAAAAGATAGCATATGTTCAAATGAAGCTTATCAACTTAAAAGCGAACTGAAAATCCTTTATGCCGAGCAGAGGGATGCAAAGGAAATAGCTGACTATCTTAAAACATATTATGAACCTCATGAGGGTAAAAGAGAGCTTTTTTTCTATGATTAAAATTTGTTAAAAAAAGCTTGACAAATCCGATGACATTTTATATAATAACTCCTGCGTTCTCAAGAACGCATATGGACATTTAGCTCAGCTGGTAGAGCATTCGCTTGACGTGCGAAGGGTCAGCGGTTCGAGTCCGTTAATGTCCACCACAATGGAGAAATCCGAACTTAATGTCAATCGGCATCGAGTTCGGATTTTTTGTTTGTTTATTGTATATGAAAAAATGCCCCGCGGTTTTTACACCGTGGGGCATTCATTATGCGGATTTAATTATTTGAGCATGAGGCTGATTGAATCAAGAATCTGATTGAGGAATGCGAAGAAT
Organism: Acutalibacteraceae bacterium; assembly: GCA_045631105.1. Classification (GTDB taxonomy): domain Bacteria; phylum Bacillota; class Clostridia; order Oscillospirales; family Acutalibacteraceae; genus CAG-177. The sequence goes on along the minus strand of JAZQTZ010000091.1, from coordinate 22,669 downwards.
GACATGAAGAATGATGCAAGGTAATCAAAGATTCCGGGATTCTTTTCCCATGTTGCTGTGATTGTCATATCTTCAGCAGGCATTGTTTCGGGAACTTCCTTATCCCAACCTGCGAAGGTATAGAACCATTTGCTGGGTTCTTCAACATCTCTTACCTCTGAACCGTAATGACCTGAAACAGTATCAAGAACTTTGCCGTTTGTATCAACGAAAGTGATTGTGTAGGTGATAAATTCCCATTTAGCAGTGATAACAACATCATATGCGGGAACTGTTTCGGGAATTGCTGCATTCCAGCCCTTGAATATGCGGCCGATTCTTGCGGGGTTTTCGGGAGCGGTGATTTCCGAACCGTAGGTCAGAACTTCGCTCTTATAGATTGTGCCGTCTGCATCCTTGAAAACAACGCTGTAAGAATTGATGCTCCACTGTGCGGTGAGGATAAGGTCTGTTGCGGGCATCTTAGCAGGAACTGCGCTGTATGATTTGTTGTTCTGATCTTTCCAACCGGCGAAGGTGTAACCAACCTTTGTGGGGTTAACGGGAGCGGTTATGTCAGTATTATAATCCTGAGTGATAACGATTTCCTTTTTGCCGTTTGCGAATACGCCTGTTTCTTCTTCGCTGTCAGCGATAAGAGTCATGGTGTAAGAATTGATTTCCCAACCCGCATAGAGAGTTACATCCTTTGCGTAAGAAACGCTCTTGCCAACAGGAATGCTTTCTTCTGTTATTTCTTCATCTGAATACCAGCCTGTGAAGCTGTAACCTGTTCTAGTGGGATTGCTGATTTCTGACATCTTGGTTGCAACGCCGATTTCCTTTGTTACGGTTTTTGCTGATGTGAGAGCTGCGGTTGCATCGTCTGTGTTAAGTTCAAATGTGATTGTGTAGCCCCAAACAGCTTCGAGAATCATGCTGCGGCCGGGCATCTTATCGAATACGAAGAGAGGATCGCCGGCTTTCTTGCCTTCTTCTCTCCAACCGAGGAAAGTTCTTCCCTTGAGGTTTGCAGCCTTGGGATAATCGGGTGCGGTGATTTTAACGTCGCTTGCCATATCTTCATATTTTGCGATAATCTTGCCGTTATCGGTGTTATCCTTGAATATGAGAGCAAATTCGCCTACTGCCCATTCTGCAACGAGAGTGTGGTCATGTGTGGGAACAAGAACAGTATCGCCAACGTTATAAACCTTGGGTTCACCGTTTTCATCGGTATATTTATAATCATACCAGCCGAGGAAGGTGTAGCCTTCTTTTGCGGGGATCATGTCTTCTGTGATTTCGATGTATTCATCGCAATCATCGCTTGCTGATTTAGTTTTAAGAGTTGCGCCTTCGAGATTGGTATCGAAAGTGATTGTGTAGGTATTGGCAATGAAATATGCTGTGAGATAAAGACCGTCAACGGGCATCTTGATTTTGCTGCCGGGATTATAAACATTAAGGTTTTCATCATACCAGCAAAGGCAGGAATAACCGTCTTTTTCGGGTTTTGCGGGGATAGTTACAACTGTGTTGAAATCCTGAGTGATAGCTTCAACCTCTTCTTTGGGAGAGATGTTTTCGTTATCAAGTTTAATATTGCCGTCATTATCAATAATAGCCTTGTCATAGTCGAAGGTTATTGTATAGGGATTTGCGGTGTAAGTTGCGGTGTAGGTTGTGTCGCTATCGATGTTTGAGAATGTGGGTTCCCAGCCCTTGAATGTGTAGCCGGGCATCTTCTCTGCGAAAACATCGTTCATGAACTCAGTTGTGGGCTTAACATCGTTTGCGTTGGTATAATAAACAACCTCTTCAGTTGCAACGGTTTCACCTGAAACTACGAAGTATACCTTGTAGGTTACGGGTGCGAAATAAAGGTTGAGAACGGTTGAACCGTCTGCAGCGATTGTTCCTTCAAGCTGCTGATTTGCCATAACGGATGTGTCGAACTTATAATGTTCAAGAGTGAAATCTGCAAGCTTGTGGTAGATTGCGCCGTCATTTGCAGCGTTGCCGTCGATAAGGATCTTGATCTTATTTCCGGTTGTGCCTGCAAACTGATATTCTTTTGTAGCTGCTTTGCCGTTTTTGGTTGCATCTTCATAGTTAATAACGATTGAATATTTTGTATCGCTGTTATTTTCCCATTGAGCTGTGAAGTTCATGTTTGCGGCAGGCATCTTGGAGGGAATGATTTCAACAGCGCCTGTTGAATTGTTTTCCCAGCCCTTGAAGGTATAGCCTTCTTTTTCGGGGTTATTGATAGCTGTGATGGGAGCTTCGTAATAACCTTTGAGTTCGATTAATTCGGAGCCGTTGTCGGCATTAAGAACGATTTTATATTCCTGTCTTGCAATGTAAACATTGAAGATGTGGTGTTTTCCGGCTTCTGCTGTTATGATGAAAGAATCATTCTTTTCATCGTCAAGAGCATGACCGACTTTAACCTTGGAATTTGCTGCGTCGGTGATATTGATTACCTGACCGTCTTCTGCAAGATATTCATAGGTTTCCTTAGCAGATGAGGGATAATTACCGTTTGTGTCCATGTAATAATATTTGATTTCGTAGGAAGCTTCGCCTGTTCCTTCCTTCCATTTTGCATAGTATGTTGTTGCAGCGGAGGGAATAGATGATAAGGGATCTTCAGCTCCTTCTTCAAACCAACCCATGAAAGTATAGCCTGATTTTGTGGGTGTGGGGAGAGTGGGAGTTGTACCGAATATCAAATCCATTTCAATGGCATTCTGAGTGGGGTTACCTTCTTTATCAACAACTGTACCGCCGTTGGGGTCGAAGGTGATTGTGATAGTGTTAGCAGTCCATTTTGCATAGTAGGTTACGCTGTCTGCAGGCATTGTGTCGGGGAGGATGATTGAATTGCCTGTGCAAGCTTCATTATCATACCAACCAGCAAATGTGTAACCTTCATATGTGGGGTTTTCGGGCTTAACGATTACTGTGTTGTATTTCTGAGTAATCGGTGAGATATCTGAACCACCGAGAGTATCGAATGTGATGGTGTTTGTTTTGAGTTCCCACTGTGCAGTAATGGTCATGTTTTTAGCGGGCATTGTTTCGGGAACTTCGGGATTCCAACCTGTGAAATTGTAGCCTGTTTTAGTGGGATCAGCGGGCTTAGCGATTTCTGTGCCGAAATCCTTGCTGATATCAGCAACGGCAGAACCGCCGTTTGTGTCAAATTTAATGGTGTACGGATTGATTTTCCACATAGCAGTGAAGCTCATGTTTTTAGCGGGCATCTTGGAGGGAATGTTTACAGCCTTAACTTCTGCTGTTGCATCGTCATCCCAGCCCATGAATGTGTAGCCTTCTTTTACGGGCTTGGCAACGCTGATAGCTGTGTTGTAGTCCTGCTCAATGGGATCGATATCATCATCAGCGCCGACTGTGTTGAATGTGATTGTGTACTGATTGATTTTCCACATAGCGGTGATGGTCAAGTTCTTGGCAGGCATAACATCGGGAATTTCGATATCCCAACCGTTTTGTGTATAGCCGATTCTTGAGGTTTCGGGTTCCTCAGGAACGTCTTCACCCTCAGTCAAACGATGGGTTTTTGATGTTAACTCGCTTACGCCGTCTTTGGTTTCATAATAGAAATAAGTTAAAGTGTAGGTGCCTTCTGCGTTTGCGTTGGTGAAAAGAACGCCTGCAAGGGGAGCGGCGCCGAATACCATAACAGCGCAGAGCACGAGTGCGAGCACTTTTTGGAATGTTTTGCTGACTTTGATTTTCATAGTCAAGCCTCCGTTTCTTTTTTATTTCCAAAAATTTTGAACTATAATAAACAGGCTTCGCAAATAACTGTTGCGCAACCTGATTTTTCCTTGAAATATCCGAGATTTTCTGAATATTATCAATTGATTATAATTCTATATTCTATATAATACACAAAACGATTGCGTGTGTCAACAACCAAACCACCGAAAAAACAAGCGGTATCAAGCAGTTTGGGCGGTCAAACCAAATTTTTCCACAAGATAAGAATGAATAAATATTCATGCTCAACTACATGTTGTGCCTGATTTATTTTGAAAATATTTTTCAAAAAATTTTTGGTGAATTTTTCGGTTTCGGTTGTCCGACGGGTGAAAAAAAGCTTTTTATTTCCGGGCAAAACAGATGTATATTTATTTTTGAACCGACACCAAAAATAAAACCTGACTCCGTTTTTGCAGAGTCAGGTTGAGTTGGTTTTCAGAAATATGCAGGGGAATTAAACCTCGATAAGGTTATATTCCTTTGAACCGTAGCCGAGGTCGGTTGCAGCATCGATTGTGTGGATGCCGTTGCGGCTTTCGATTCTTTCAATGAGGTGGGGCTTTCCGGGGTCGGAGGATGCATAAACAAGGTCGATGCAAGCCTGATCGATTGCAATCGGGTCATCGGAAACGAGAATTCCGATGTCGGCAATGCAGGGGTCTTCCGCCTTTGCGCAGCAGTCGCAGTCAACGCTCATATTTTTCATAACATTGACATAAACAATCTTGCCGTCAAATAAATCAACAACCGATTTTGCGGCGTCTGCCATGGATTCGAGGAACGAATCGTGGTCGGAGGTCCAGAAGTTTGCAGGGTCGCCCACTCCGTGGATATAACCTTTTCCGTATGACGAAGCAACGCCGATTGAAAGCTGTTTTATTGCACCGCCGTAACCGCCCATGGGATGACCTTTAAAATGGGAAAGAACAAGCATTGAATCATAATTCACGATGTTCTTGCCAACATAATTTTTCTTGATTTTTTTGCCTTCGGGAATGTCGAGAACAAGGTCGGGACCTTCGGCATCAAGCAGGTCGATGGGGAAGATATCCCAGCCGTGGTCTTTGAAAAGCTCAAGGTGTTTTTCGGTTGTGTTTCTTGCACCGTCATAGGCGGTGTTGCATTCGGTAACGGTGCCGCCGACGTGGTCGATAATCGGTTTCCAGAAATCGGGTTTCAGGAAATTCTGATTGCCTTTTTCGCCCGAATGAACTTTGATTGCAACTCTGCCTTCAAGCTCTTTTCCGAGCATTTTATAAAGTTCAAGAACCTTTTCGGGGGTTATGGTGCGTGAAAAATAAACGTTTGCGCTCATGATATCTCTCCTTCCGTATAATATTATGTTATCATATATTTGGTGATAATTCAAGATAATTGACATTTGTTATGATGAGTGATAAACTGAATGTATATTTTTATGGAGGATAATGATATGTCAGATAAAAAAGTTTGCATGATAGCTCACAGAGGATACAGCTCAAAATATCCCGACAACACCGAAATCGCTTTTATCAAGGCGGCGGAAAACGGCTCGGGCGGTGCGGAAACAGATGTGCGTATCACAAAAGACGGAATTTTTGTTACCAACCATAATGATGAGGTAACATTCTTTGACGGCACGGAAATGCTTGTTGAAGAACATACTTTTGCAGAGCTTACCTCAAAACCGCTTGAAAATGATGAGTCCGATGATGTTGTTTATCTTTGCACCTTTGAGCGTTATCTTGAAATCATGAGAGATAACAACATGATTTGCTTCATCGAGCTTAAAGGACCTTATACCGATGAGCAGGTGAGAGCTGTTTTTGAGATGTGTGAAAGGGTTTATGACCTCAAAAAATGCATCATGCAGTCATTCGAATTCGATAATCTTCTCAAAGCACGCGAAATGTTTCCCGAGCTTCCGCTTATGTTCACCTACGGTTCATCGAGGGATGGTGACTACAAGCGCTGTCTTGAATGCGGATTCTCAATTGATGCATATTATAAGAACATAACTGAAGAAATGATTAAAGAATTCCATGATAAGGGTCTTGAGGTTGCTCTCTGGACTGTCAACAGCAAGGTGGCTCTTGATTATTGCCTTACCCTTGATGTTGATTATATCGAATCCGATGTTTTCGGCGGAATTGAATGAATCTGATAAGAGGTTGCTCAGGCAACCTCTTTTTTTATGAGTGTTTTGCTGTATTCCTGCGAATAATATATGAATATTAATTTTTTCGTAATATTTTTTTAATTGTATTTTCAAATATATAGTGGTATAATCTAAAATAGTATAAAATTACCTTTTGAACGGGGGATGGCATATGAAAAAGTGCATTATCATCGGCGGAGGTCCTGCAGGTCTTACCGCAGGCTATGAACTGCTGAAAAAATCGGGCGAATATGAGGTTATCATTCTTGAGCAGAGCGATGTTCTCGGCGGTATTTCAAGAACTGTTAAATATAACGGAAACAGAATGGATATCGGCGGTCACAGATTCTTTTCAAAGGATAAAAGTGTAACCGATTTCTGGACAAATCTCATGCCCGTTCAGGGCGCACAGTCCTTTGACGATAAGCTTTTAGGCAGAGAAAAGCCTCTTTCCGAAGGCGGTCCCGATCCCGAAAAAGAGGACAGAGTTATGCTTATCCGCCGACGCATTTCAAGAATTTACTATCTCAATAAATTCTTTGATTATCCCATTTCGATGAAGCCTCAGACCTTCATAAACATGGGTCTTGTTAAAACCGTTAAAGCAGGCTGCAGTTATCTCAAATCGACCGTCAGCAAAAAAGAAGAAACATCTCTTGAAAATTTCTATATAAACCGTTTCGGTAAGGTGCTTTACTCAATGTTTTTTGAGGGTTACACCGAAAAGCTCTGGGGCAGACATCCGAGCGAAATTTCCGCAGACTGGGGCGCACAGAGAGTCAAGGGACTTTCAATCCTTGCGGTTATCAAGGATATGCTTTCAAAGCTTGTTCCGAGCAAGGACAGAAAGGTTGAAACCTCACTCATCGAAGAATTCCAGTATCCCAAATTCGGCCCCGGTCAGCTCTGGGAAACCGTTGGTGCGGAATTTGAAAAAATGGGCGGTAAAATCATTTATAACAGCAAGGTTACCGATATTGATATCGCAGACGGCAGAGTGAATTCTGTTAAATGCGAAAACGGAGAAACCTTTGACGGCGATATTTTTATTTCATCAATGCCCGTTAAAGATTTGGTTGCAGGCATGGGCGAAACCGTACCCTCCGCACCCGCAGAAATCGCAAAGGGTCTTCCTTACAGAGATTTTGTGACCGTCGGACTTCTTCTTGATAAGCTTAATCTTAAGAATGAAACGGGCATAAAAACTCTTAACAATATCGTTCCCGACTGCTGGATTTATGTTCAGGATGTCGGCGTGAAACTCGGCAGAATTCAGGTTTTCAACAACTGGTCGCCGTATCTTGTCAAGGACCCCGAAAACACCGTTTGGATTGGCCTTGAATATTTCTGCGACGAGGGCGATTCATTCTGGAATATGAACGAAAAAGAATGCGTTGATTTTGCGGTGAACGAGCTTAAAAAGATGGGCGTTATCAATGCTGATGCGAGAGTGCTTGACAGCCACCGCGAAAAGGTGCAGAAGGCTTATCCCGCATATTTTGACACCTATGACAGAATTGACGAGCTTGTCAGTTATCTTGACACTTTCGAAAATCTTTACTGTGTCGGCAGAAACGGTCAGCACAGATATAACAATATGGACCACTCCATGGTTACTTCATTTGAAGCTGTTTCGAATATCGTAAGCGGAAAGAAAACGAAGGAAAACATCTGGAGCGTCAACACGGAAGCTGAATATCACGAGGAGTCAAACGATGAAAACGGCAAAAAAGAATAAGCTTTTTCTTGCCGTCATCGGGGTTGTTGCAGGAATATTCCTTCTTGAAGCGTTGCTTTCCAATTTCGTTTGGTTTGCCTATGTTGCGGGGAAAACCGATGCTTCGGAAATAATGCCCGCCGAAGGTGAGGTTTTTACCGTCAGCGGTGATTCGCCGTTCATTGATGTTCCTTGCGGTAAGTTCCCTCTCAATTCAATGAAATTCACAATAGTTTCAACAGAAGATGCGGAAACTGATGCTCTTGCAACCGCTAATTTCTATGTTTTTGACGGAAACAACATCAGCTCGGCAACTCTTATCAGAAGCGAAAAAATATCAGTTGGCAGTATTCCTCGGAGCTACACCTTCTATCTTAACTCAATGGGGGATATGACGGGATTCAGCATCGAAATAAAGGATATCAAAAAAATTTGCGAAGTTTCGGATATTGTTATAAATCCGCAATATGAATTCTCGTTCAATTCTGTGAGATTTGCGGCGATGGTTTTGGTTGCGGCGATTATCGGTTTGCTTAAATCGAATAAAGGCAAGCAGCTTCGGGACGAAATGACTTTTGCACAGGCTGGAGTGATTTCGTGCGCAATTTCCTGTTTTGCGGTTATCATGCTCTGGACTTTTGCATCATCGGGTGAAACGGAGAGTTTTATCGCTTATCCTCTTGAGGGTGAAATCAAGAGCTATTCGCCCTATATCCAACAGCTTGATGCTTTCATAAAAGGGCAGATTCATCTCGATGTTCAGCCGTCGGCAGAACTTCTCGCTCTTGAAAATCCATATTCTCCCAATAACAGAGCGGGGATTGAGTCGCTTTATGACAGGGCATTTTATGACGGCAAATATTATTCATATTTCGGCATAGCGCCGATTCTTGTTTTTTATTATCCGTATTATCTTATCAAGGGTGCAATCCCTGCTGACAGCTCGGTTATGGGATTCTTCACGCTCATAACAGCGGTGTTTTTACCTCTCGCTGTTGTTGAATGGAATAAATTCAGAAAATCCGGCATGAGACCGTGGCTTTCAAGCGTTGTTGCCGTCGGAGCTTTCTTTGCAAGCTCTGCTCTCATTATTCAGAGAGGGCGTCAGACTTTTTATTATGTTGCAAGTGCGGCGGCGATGGCTTTTGCATCTGCATTTCTTTTCTGGATTATCAAAGCTCTCGGTTCAAAGAAAATTATTCGGGCTGTTTCCTTGTTTTTGGCGGGAACGGGCTTTGCTCTCGGCTTTCTTTCCAGGATAAACACGGTTTTTCCTCTTGCAATTATCACGGCGGTTTTCATTGCCGTTTATTTTTATAAGGCGATAAAAGAAAGGAAAATCGCACGGTTTATCGGCGATATGCTTCCGCTCGGAGTTCCCGTTGCGGCAGCTCTTGCTTTTTCACTTTATTATAACCACATCCGTTTTGGGAATATGCTCCAATTCGGAACGGACTATCAGCTGACCCTTGCAAATGCATCTCTTTATGACGGAGGAGCAAACGGGATTATGCCGGCAATAATTCATTATTTTCTTCAGCCGTTCGGTTTTTCGCAGGAGTTTCCCTATTTCGGTTTTTCGCTTGTCGGTCTCAGAGATTACGGAAAGCAGGTTTATATTGACAGCAATTTCGGAATTTTTGCAATGCCGTTCATGCTTTCTCTTCTTTTAAGTCCCGTAATTTTTAAGAGCAAAAAAATACCGTCATGCGGAAAAATAATGCTTGCTTCTTCGCTTGTTGCAATCCTTGTAACGGCATATCTGAATTTCTGCTACGGCGGAGTTATATTCAGATATACGGCGGATTTAACCGTTGTTGCGGCTTTTGTTTCTGCGGCGATTATTTCGGAAATCTGCCTTATTCTTCAAAGGGATTATCATGATTATGTTTCCCGTGCCGTTAAAAAGGGAGCTTGCGCGTTGACGTTTTCAACGGCGGCGGTTTCTTCCCTTGCGGCTGTTATGGTTAACGGAAACCTTGTTTCGTTTTATCCCGATGTTCATATGGCAATAAGAGATTTTTTTGTTTTCTGGAGTTGAGAATAATTTATGACAGATAATATTCAAAAACATCTGAAAAATCTTTGGTTTGCGCTGACGGCTGTGTTTGCCCTCGGTTCGCTTGCCTGTGTAATTTATTATATAATTTTTCCTTCGGCGGAATTTTTCCATTCCGACTGCACGGACACAATTCTCTGGGCGCAGGCAAGTTGTGACGGCGGAGCGCTTTTCAATCCCGATTTCGGTTATGCGGCAATGCTGCCGTTCGGAGGAACGATGCTGATGATACCGTTCATCGGAATTTTCGGAGTTTCAATGACTACTCATCACATCGGAATGGTGCTTTTTACTTTGCTTTTCTTTGCATCGGCATGGTTCCTTTGCAGAAGTCTGAAATTCAGCATACCGACCTCGTTTTCGGCAGTCGGAGTTCTGGCGATGGTTCTTTGTTCATCGGCAAAGCTTCGTGAAATTTTCTTTGAACACGTTATTTATTACAGCATTGCGGCTGCAATTATTTTTGTTCTTCTGTCGCTTCTTATCCGTTTCAGAGAACAGCTGAGCAATGATTCTTCAACGATAAAGCTGACGGTTATTGTTTTTGCAACGGTTATATTTTCTGCTTTGTCCGCACTCGACGGCATGCAGGTTATCGCAACGGGAATTTTTCCTGTTTTGTTTGCCGCAGTTGTTGAAATTTTCTTTGAAAAGGACAGAAAACTGTTTGACAAAGAAAACAGAAAATCCATATATTTCTGCATGATTTGCGGAGCTTCAACAATTATCGGAATCTGGCTTCTTACAGCTTTGAGCAACGGAGTCACAGCAGGCTATGCAGGCGCATTTTCTCAGTATGCCAACATGAATGAGTGGCTTTCGAATCTCGGAAAATTTCCCGAGCATTGGTTTTCTCTTTTTGGCGTTGATGCTGCATACGGAATGAGCATTTTTTCGATTGAATCAATCGTTAACATAATCAGAATTGCTGCTGCGGTAATCATCGCAATTGTTCCCGTTATTGCGCTTATCTTTTTCAGAAAGTTTGATTATGCTTCAAAGCTTCTCATTCTTTCTCATTACGGCGTCAGCGCAGTTATTATGTTCGGCTATATCTTCGGAATTCTCTCCGCCGCCAACTGGCGACTCAGCCCCATGATTTGCACGGGTATTATGGTTTGCTTTGCAGCTTTCAGAGCAGCAAAACCTCATGTTCTCGCAGTCAGATTTTCTGTTCTTGCCGCTTGTGTTCTTGTTCTTATGAGCGGAATTTCGGTCAAAACAATTGCGGAGATGGATAAAAACGGCATTGAGAATAACCATAGCTATAAATTGGCAAAAACACTTGAAGAAAACGGTCTTGAATACGGATTTGCAACTTTCTGGAATTCTCAGGCGATAACGGTTTTATCCGATTCAAGGGTAAGAGTTGCGAATACGGATATCAATGAAAACGGAATTGCCCCCTGCTATTATCAGGCAAACGAAAAATGGTTTGCGGAGCAGGAGGGGGTTGATGAATATTTTGTTCTCGTTTCGGATCATGAGCTCTCGATTCTTCAAGAGACGGATGACTGGATTTTGTTCAGCACATTTGTTGAAGATGTGATTGAAATCGAGGGATATAAGATATTCATATTCGACTCATTGGCATTTTTTATATGAATTTATCGGCGGTGCAGAGTCACCGCCTTTTTTATTTCCTGAAGAAAAGGTCTGATTTCTTCAATCGTGACAACTGCATATTCTTCTCCGAGGCTGATTTTTTTTGCGTTTTCATCGGCGATAAATATGCAGGCGACGGTTGAAAAAAGACTGATGCAGATAATGACTGTTATTATATATGCTCGGAATAATTTCATGCGGTGTATTCCTCCATAAGAGAGCAAAGTGCGGCGGCGAGCATTCTTCCCGAATAGCAGGCTTCTTCAAGAGTGTTTGTTTCGCTTCCCATTTCGATAAGAAGGCTGAAACGTGTCATATCCATGTTGTATTTTCTCTGTGAAAAAAGAACGGGCCGCATCAGTCCCGGAAACATGGTTTCGCATTTGTTCTGAAGATGAATAGCGAATTGCAGGTTATATTCCCAATCGGGAAAATCCTCAACCTTGCCCTCCTCAACGCCAGTTATTATCATGAGCTGAGCCGCTTTTTTGCCGTTTATTGTGTTGACAGGCTTTATTTTTTCGCCATTATCCTGAGTTATGGCATCTCTGTGGATATCAAGAACAATCTGAATTTCGGGATGCTCTTTCAGGTGCTTTTCAATTGTTTTCCTTGAGTTCGGATATGAGTCGGAATAGCTGTCGTCATGAATCGTTTTATCATGAATAACAGTATACCCCGAAGCTGTCAGATAATCCGCAATTTCGGTTCCGACCCTGACAATGTTACGGTTTTCGTCATTGCTTCTTGCAACGTAATCGCAGGCATACCAATCTCTGTCAATCATTTCGTAGCCCTCTGAGGTATGACTGTGAAAAATCAGAACGGCAGGCTTGGATTTATCGATTGAAAGCCCGAGTTTCTGCGAAAGAATTTTCTTGATGTCAAGCGGTTTTGAATCGGTGTTATTTTTGACACGCACATTCCCGAAAGTATGCGTTGCGCCGCTTTTTCCGTAGGTAACGGATTTGATGGGGCCGTCTTTTTTATCATCGGCAAAAAGTTCGGTATATTTCTTGATGAGCGATTTTATGTCGGACGGCGTTTCTGTTATGTCTGAAATATTATATGCTTCTTTTTCTTCGAGTTCGGTTGACGGAACGGAGGGGTTTTCTGTTTTTTCTGTGTTTATTTCAGAAACGGGGCTGATACCCGAAAAAAACACAACCGAAGCCATGGCGAGCGACAGTTTTCCCATTCCGCCGCTTAAAATCAGTGCAGAAATTATTGTGCATGAAACAATAAATGTTACAATATCGGTTTGTTTGATTTTTCCTCTTTTCATTATTAATCTCCCTGTTACAGCATGTTTTAATATAAATATATGCACGGGAGGTCCTTAAAATGGTTACAATTTGTAACAATTTCAGGAGATTTTGTAACTATTTTGTAATAATATTGTAATTTAATAAGGTGGTATTGCTACGGTTCATGTAATATAATATGAATATGTTATTGAAGAATTCATCCGATTAACGAAGTGCAAGCGTTAAATCGGATTTCCCCATCCATCCTTTCATTTGTTTATTACAAGAGTCGTATAAGGGAGTTTCCTGAAAAGGAAGCTCCCTCGGCTTTTGTTCATAAAAAATAAATATAATTTCAAAAAACTATTGACATACTCAAAATGATATGATAGAATATCGTAGCAACAAACGGAGAGATACCGAAGTGGTCATAACGGAACGGTCTTGAAAACCGTCGTACTCTCACGGGTACCGTGGGTTCGAATCCCACTCTCTCCGCCATTTTGATTTTTAGGTGAATATTTATATATAAGTTACCATGGAGAAGTACTCAAGTTGGTGACGAGGCGCCCCTGCTAAGGGCGTAGGTCGGGTAACCGGCGCGGGAGTTCGAGTCTCCCCTTCTCCGCCAGAATAAAACCAATGCTTTTGCGTTGGTTTTATTTTTTTATCTGCATATCAAAACAAGCTGCCCTGCATAAGCAAGACAGCTTGTTTTATTTTGTATCCTGATTATTAACCGAGAATGCTGTTGAAAAACTGCATAACTCTTGCAACGGCAGAGATAACGAAATTCGTGAACTGCCATGCAAAGCTGAGGTCAACAGTTGAAATGATGCTTTCGATTATATCACCGAATACGCCTGCGTTATCCGATGCGGATTCGTTTTCGGTCTTTTCAATTGCGAAGTTATCGATTCTGATTGCTTCGCCGTCTTCAACCTCATATGCGTTGTAGTAAAGGCTGTCGCCCTCAACGGTGATTGCCGAGAACATGGAGTTTTCGGTGTTTTCTGTGTTGAGTTTTTCAGCTCTGGGGAAGGATTTATCGGTTTCCGCTTCATCCTTGGTCTGATAAACTTTAACGCCCGATGTGCCGCAGATTGAATAGATTGTTCCCTTGGGATTATGCTTTACAAAATATTCAAGTCCGTCGAATTCAACTGTGCTTGTTGTTGAGGGAACAACGGAATTTGCAACCATAGCATCTGTTCTCAGATAAACATGGTCGTGACCCTGGAGAACAAGGTCAACTCCGAGATAGGGGAGAAGAGTGCCAAGCTGTTTTCTGATTCCTTCAACTTCGCCGTCATCGAAATGAGAGCCGTTTGAATAAGGTGCTTTATGAAGAACAACGATTTTCCATTTTGCATCGCTTGATTTTATGTCGTTCTTGAGCCATTCAATCTGTGCGTTGCTGAGTTTATCATCTTCGTCATCGTTTGTGTTGAGAACGGAGAAGTGAACATCGTTATAATCATATGAATAATATACGCCTGTTTCCAAATCCTGTTCGGGAATATTGGGAAGAACAAAGTTTTCGGTGATTGCCGCTTCTTCGTCTTCATGGTTGCCTGTTGTGGGCATATAGGGAAGACTGAGAAGTTTGTCGGTTGAGTTGAGGAAATAGCTCCAATGCTTGACGTTTCTTCCTTCGTCAACCTGATCGCCTGCGGAAACAATGAATTTTGCATCGGGATATTCGGCAGTTGCTGCATCGATCACGCTTGCAAATCTGTTGTAGTGGTCAGGTCTCTGCGCCTGAGGATCGGTGAGATAGAAGAAGGTGAAGCCTTCGTCACCGCCGTCTGCAGTTTCGATAACACCTGCATCGCTCCACCATCCGCGCTTTGCATCGCCGACACGGTAGCAGTATTTCGTTCCTTTTTCAAGACCTGAAAGCTTGATTGTATGCTTTGCGTAATCTTTTGTATAAGGCATAAGACCGATAATGCCGAGGTCTGCGCCGAAATAGGTCTTGCCGACCTGTTCGCAGGAAGCGTTGACTTTTTTGCCTGTTGTGGGAATGCCCGTAAATTCGGGATTTTCGCTATAAGGAACAAGCTCGATGTCTGTTCCCGTTATGCTGTATTTGGTGAGCCAGGTTATGCTCATTTCTGTTGAAGAATCATTTCCGAGAGATACTGCAATATGTGAGGGCAAACGGTAATTTTCCTTTGTTGCCTCAACTTTTTCAGCGCCTTCATAAACAATAACGGCTTCGCTGTCAAGCTTATCGTCGGGGTTGGAATCGAGAACAAAGCTTTCAAGCATCCATCTGATTGTGTAGCCCCATGATTCATACTGGCTCTGCGTTAGGTATTCATTCATGAGATGGTCGATGATTGCGTCGATTGAGCTGTAGTTTTCGGGAACAAGAGGAATTGAAAGAACGGAATCGATGAGATTTCCGAAGCTGTTATTACCGCCGAGAAGAGATTCGGTTATGCCTTGAAGCAGTCTGCCGAAAACATAGAAAATGTTTCCTTCAGGGAAAAGTTCTCCGGGATTGAATTCGAGAGTTGCGAGAAGTTCACCCTGAACAAGGTCGGTTACAAGCACTTCACGAAGAAGATTGAAAACTTCCTGAGCAAGTTCACCGCTGTCAAAACGTTCAAGAACATCCGTGATATAGGGATAATCCGAAATATCTTCGTCGCCGTTATAGTAATAATAAAGAACGGTGAATGCATATTCGCCGAAGGTGCATCCGCCTGACGACACTTCGTATCCGAAAATGTCTGTAAGCATTGTTGCAGGCATATCGGAAAGCTTGTAATTAAGCACTTTGTCGAGAATTCCCTCAACAAGATTCATGAGTTTATCGGGGTTATTGATATAAGCTTCATCAATCTGGTTTGCAAAATCGCCGATGAATCCCATGATGTTTGAGCTGACGGTGAGAATCTCAAAACTGCCGAGCTGAAGACCGTTTGTGCCGAGAGCATCAACGATAATCTTTTCAAGGTCGAGATTCATTGTTTTGAGGAACTCGAGAAGACCGCCTGCTTCTTTGATTGCAGGGAGATAATCATCAAGGAGAGAGGTGATTGCACCCATAGCCATATCCTTGATGCCGTTTTCGCCGAATGTTCTGCCGAATGAATATGTAAGACTGAACGGCTTTGCGTGAACTGTTCCGTCATCGCTCACAACGGGCTGATATTCATCAACATCAAGGGTTTGCATATCCATTGAAACCTTATTACCGTCTGCCTTGAAATCAACTATTTTATAATAGTTGGGGAAACCGGTAAGAGAAGGAGTGAGGATATCGTAAACTGCTTCGCCGTTATCGGAAACGTGTTTTGCAACATTGTTTGCATGGAGATGTCCGGTGAAAACATAGTGCATACCTGCATCGGCATAAGCGTCGGCAACTTTGAGCCAGTCGTTGATAACAAAAGCAAAAAGAGTTGCCTCTTCGATTGTTGTGTGAGGAACAAGGTTATGATGCTGCATACCGATAACGGTAAGACCGTTTTCTTCTGCCTTTGCGCATTCATTCTTGATCCAGTCCATAAGACCGTCGGCTAACTGACCTGACGTTTCATGCTCGTTGTTTTCTGCACCGTTATCGTCGCTGTAAATGCAGCTGTCAATGGCTATGAATCGGTAGTTTCCGAGGGTTGCGGCATAAGAAAGCATACCGCCTTTTTTGCCCTCTTCGGGAACGAAGAAGCTGTCTGCAAGGTCAAAACCGAAATTGTTATAGATTTCTCTGAACTGTTCGGGTGAAGTTTTTGCAGTCGGCTCTTTTTTGCCGTTTTCAAATGTTACGGCATTGCTGTTGTTGATATCGTGATTGCCGGGGATAACAAGCACTTGAATGCCTGTTTCTTCTTCAAAAGCTTCAAACTTTTCTGCAAGAGCCTTGTGGCTTGCGAGCTCGCCGTCTTTTGTAAGGTCACCCGGAATAAGAACATAGTTTTCACCGCCTTCGACGGCATTTCTTAAAACACCGTCGAGTGCGTTGTCGAGCAGGGAATCTGCTTCACTGTATTCTTTGTGTTTGTTATAAACGAATTCCTGCCATGCTTTGCTCTCAAGATTTTTGAGAGAGGGAGCAATGTAGTGGATATCCGAAATAACTCCGAAACGTATTTCCGATGAATTTGCACTTACCGACATGGGAATGCATGCCGCTATAAGCGCAACAACGAGAATTACGCTCAATATTTTTAACATCAAACTTTTTTTCATTTTTCTCCGTTCACCCTTAGATATTCTTAAGAAGGGGACCGATGCCCTTGATTGCTGCAGGGATTCCCTTAAGAATCTTGCGAATACCGCCCTTTTCGCCGCTGATCCACATAACAAGACCGTTTGCCATATCTTCGCTCATTACACCGCCGCTCATGCTGATGAAATCACGGAAGGGTGTCTGGAGAGCGATTGCCTGAGCAAAGCCTGCAGGGATAAGAGTTGAAAGGAGCTTATAGAACTTCTTGCCGTTCTTTGCGTGGCGGCAGCTTTCGAAGGTGTCCTGAATGCTGAGCTTTCTGTTTATATCGTAGTCTGTGGGAGGAAGATCTCTGCCGAGAACAGCAACAAACTGATCTTCGGGAACAGACTGAACATTGCCTGTGTAGTAACGGGGAGCTGTCTGTGAATAATCGGGGATTGAAACCTCGGGAGCGGTAACGTTAACTGTTGCGGAAAGTCTGATATCTGCGCTTGATGCACCGATAAGGATATCGAAATCGCCGCTTTCAACGCACCAGTCATTGATGTTTACATTATAGAATGCAAATGCTCTCTTGTTGAGTGAAAGAGTGATTTCTTTTGTTTCGCCGGGATTGAGCCAAACTTTCTTGAATGCTTTGAGTTCCTTGACGGGTCTGTAGATTGTACTTACCTTATCGGAAACATAGAGCTGTGCAATTTCATAACCCGAAACATCGCCTGTGTTCTTAACTTTGAATGAAACATTGAGAATATCGTTTTCATCCATCGATGCTTTGTCAAGCTTGATGTCGGAATATTCGAATGTTGTGTATGAAAGACCGTAGCCGAAGGGATAACGGACTGTCTTGTTAACCTTTTCATAGTATCTGTAACCGATGTAGATGCTTTCACGGTATTCAACAGAAGCGGGGTTGCCGGGGAAGTTATTCTTTGCGGGAGTGTCCGAATATGTAACGGGATATGTTTCGGAGAGCTTACCGCAAGGATTGACAGCGCCTGAAATGATGTCTGCAACTGCGCCTGCGCCTGCCTGACCGCCGAGATATGAATGAAGAATTGCTGCAACGCCGTCGTTCCAGGGCATTTCAACGGGTGAACCGCCTGCGAGAACGATAACAACATTCTTGTTTACTTTGAGAATTTCTCCGACGAGAGTGTCATGAGCTGCGGGAAGAGCCATATGGCTTCTGTCAAAACCCTCTGCTT
This sequence comes from Acutalibacteraceae bacterium, assembly GCA_045631105.1. Classification (GTDB taxonomy): domain Bacteria; phylum Bacillota; class Clostridia; order Oscillospirales; family Acutalibacteraceae; genus CAG-177. The sequence goes on along the minus strand of JAZQTZ010000091.1, from coordinate 4,736 downwards.
CGTAGTCATCTGTGAGACCGATGAAGAGAACAACTGTTTCGCATCTTCTTGCAACTTCGATTGCCTGCTGAAGATGTTCTGCGTTTTTCTTTGCTTTCTTCTGCTTGAGTTCATAACCCTGAGCGAATTCAACATTATATCCGATTTTCTGGAGCTCATCGAGAGCGTTATCAAGCTGAGTGGGGTTGATATGAGATGAACCTGCGCCCTGATATCTGGGAGTTCTTGCGAGTTCACCGATAACAGCAATTTTGCCGTTTTTCTTGAGAGGAAGAATGCCGTTGTTCTTGAGAAGAACCATTGACTGAGCTGCAACCTTTCTTGCAAAAGGCTGGTCGTCTGCGTCGTTATATGCATAGTTTGCCTTTGCACCGTCGGCAGCTTTCTTAATGAGATTAAGAACATTGAGAGCTCTTTCATTAACAACAGCTTCGTCGAGTGCACCGCTTCTTACGGCGTCAACAATTCTCTGTGTGCCTGAACCCGATGAAGAGGGCATTTCAAGGTCGTTACCGTTTTTGAGACCGAGAACTCTGTCGTTTACTGCGCCCCAGTCGCTGACTACAACGCCGTCATATCCCCATTCGTCGCGGAGAATTTCAATCTGTGTATGCTTGTTTTCGGAGCCGTGCATACCGTTGATTTTGTTGTATGAGTTCATAACGGTCCAGGGCTTTGCCTTTTTAACTGCGATTTCAAATGCTGTGAGATAGATTTCACGAAGAGCTCTTTCGTCAACAACGGAATCGCAGGTCATTCTGCGGGTTTCCTGGCTGTTGGCACAGAAATGCTTGAGCGAAGTGCCGACACCCATTGACTGAACGCCGTTGATGAAACCTGCGGCAAGTTCACCTGCAAGGATGGGGTCTTCCGAGAAATATTCAAAGTTTCTTCCGCAAAGGGGAGAACGTTTCATGTTGATACCGGGTCCGAGAAGAACGCCGACTTCTTCTTTGAGGCATTTTTTGCCGAGAGCAACGCCCATTTCATAGAGAAGTTCGGGGTCCCATGAGCAAGCTGTTGTTGCAGCTGTGGGATAGCTGATTGCGGGAACGCTGTTTGAAAGGCTGTCGCCTTTTTTGCTGTAGTCCTTTTTGCGGAGTCCGTGAGGGCCGTCGCAAACCATGATGCAGGGAATATCATATTTTTCCATGCCTTTCATGTGCCAGAAATCAGCACCGTCACAGAGAGATGCTTTTTCTTCGAGAGTCATCTGAGCAAGAATTTCCTTGGGGTCTTTCATGAGTTTTTCCTCCTTATATATCTGAACTTTCACTAATTCCTAATATTTCTTCAGCGTCACCGCCGTCGATTGCTTCAACATTTTTGAGTTTTTTGCGAATGATTTCGTTTCGTTTGCCTGCTTCATCGAGAGATTTGCCTGCTTCGTCAATCTTCTGTCTTGCCTTCTGAAGAACAACGCCGAATTTATCGTACTGAACTTTTGCGGCGGCAAGAAGAACTCTGACTTCGTTTGCTTTTTCGTTTATCGCAACCGCTCTGAATCCGAGAGAGAGCGAGTTGAGAAGAGCCGTTATTGTTGAAGGACCTGCTATCATAACATTGAATTCGCTCTGGATTTTTTCGGCAATTCCCGAACGGGAGGATGTTATTTCTGCATAAAGACCTTCGGTTGCAAGATACATGATTGCGAAGGGAGTTGTCAGGGGAACATTGATATATTTTGTTATTGTTTTTGCTTCGCCGAGAACTCTTGCTTCAAGAGCTTTTCTTGCAGCTTCAAGTGCAACGGGGTCTGCCGAATCTGCGGCATTGCAAAGGCGCACATAATCTTCCATGGGGAATTTGGAGTCAATGGGAAGATAGGTCATGTTTCCGCCATCGCTTGCAGGAATATGAACGGCGAATTCAACCCTGTCCTTTGAACCGGGAACGCAGACGAAATTTGTTTCATACATGCCCGGAATTGTCTGGTCGAGAATTGCGCCGAGCTGAACTTCCGCCCATGTGCCTCTTGCCTTGACATTGGTGAGAACACGGTTGAGGCTTGTGACATTTGCGGTAACGCCGTTTGAAAGTTCCTTCATCTCACCGAGAGATTTGTATACGTTCTCGAGTCTGTCGGAAACGGTTTTGAAAGAAGTATCAAGCCTCTGCGTGAGAGTTTCGTTGAGTTTTTCGTCAACTGTAAGACGCATTTGTTCGAGCTTTTTTTCGTTGCTTTCACGCATTTTGTCAACCGCTTCGGTGAGCTGTCTGCTGTGCTTTTCGTTCTGCTCGATGTTGTTAAGTCTTATCGTGTTCAGCGAATCGGAAAGCGCTTTTTCTGTTCTGCCTTGATATTCGGTGTTATCAAGTCTTAACTTCTCGATTTTCTCATTCATTTCGCCGAGAGATTTTGCTGTTTCGGTTCGCATATTATACTGACCGGACTGCATTTCACGGCGGCTGCGTTCAAATTCTGTTCCGAGCGTTTGGGTGAGATTTGCCGTTTTTTCGGCTATGCCGTCAATTTTATGCTCGAGCTCGGGATTTTTTGTTTTGCCCTGTTTTGCAAGAAGCACAATCAGCAGAATTATAACGGCAACAAGTAAGGCGATAATTATGTATGATTCCAACGCATTATCCTCCATTTTAATTTATATATGGTATATAGTAGCATATATAAACAAGAATATCAATACATAATTTATTATAAAATTCTCCGTATTGTATTTTCCGACGTTTTGTGATAAGATGTTTGTAACATGAAAAACGAGGTGTTTATATGGTCGGAATTATCGGTGCGATGCATATTGAGGTTGAAACAATAAAGTCGCTTATGGAAAACAAAACTGCTGAAAAAATCAGCGGAGTTGAATATGTCAGAGGCACTCTTCACGGCAAGGAAATTGTTATTGCGGTTTGCGGAATCGGTAAGGTTGCGGCAGCGATGTGCACCCAGACGATGATACTCAAATATGCACCCGAATGCATCATCAATACAGGCGTCGGCGGAAGCCTTTCAACTGCTCTTGCAATCGGCGATATTGCGGTTGCCGAAAGCCTTGTTCAGCATGATATGGATACTTCTCCGTTGGGTGATCCGATAGGTCTGATTTCGGGTATAAATATTGTTAATATTCCTGCCGATAATGACGTTATAAATCTTCTCTCCGAAGGCGTTGAAACCCTTGAAAACGTTAAGGGTTTGAGGGGTGTCATTGCATCGGGTGACCAGTTTATCGCAAGCGAAGAAAAGAAGAAATTCATAACCGAAAATTTCGGCGCAATCGTGTGCGAAATGGAGGGCGCAAGCATCGCTCAGGTGTGCTTCACAAACGGCGTTCCGTTCGGTGTTGTAAGAGCGGTTTCGGACTGTGCAGACGGCTCATCCCACATGGATTACGGCGAGTTTTTACCCATTGCGGCGGCAAACGCGGCGAAGCTTATCGAATATTTCGTAAAAAACAGATAATCAACAGGCGGCGGCGTACAAAACCGTCGCTTCTTTTTTGTGTAAAATGTCTAATGTTTAAAATAATATATTCTTATTTGTTGACATCATATAATATATTTGTTAAAATAAATTGAATATCTTTAATATGCGGGATTTATATCTTCATATTAATAAGGAGGAAATCAGAATGATTGATCAAAGAACGCTGGCGTACATCAATTTGTACGGTGTGCTGGGTACTCTTGAAAATCTCTGTGAGCTTGCTCCCGAAGCAGAAAGCATTCTCACAAACAAAAAGCCCATCTCAATCGGCTTTGAAGTAAAGGGTGGCCCCAGTGCAACAATAACTTTCTACAAGGGAAAATGCAGAATGGAACAGGGTTGCACAAAGTGTGACGTTAAGCTTCCTTTCAGCTCATGCGAAAAGTTCAACGGTCTTATTGACGGCACCGTTACTCCCATTCCCTCAAAGGGCTTCCACCACATCGGTTTCTTGCTTAAGGACTTCACAAAGCTTACCGATTTACTTAATAAGTACATGCGTCCCGACCCCGCTGACCTTGAAGATGAAGATTTCTTCAGAATCAGCACAACTCTTATGATGTATACAATTTCCGTTGCAATCGCACAGATCGGTAACAACGACGAAATCGGCAAATTCTCCGCAAGCAACATGGTTGACGGCGAAATTGCATTCAGCATCAAGGACGGTCCTGCTGCAACAGTCAGAGTCAAGAATCACAGACTTCTTGCTATCAAAAAGCCCAGCGAATCACCCAGAGCAGTTATGGAATTCGCAAACATAAAGCTTGCAAGAGATTTGTTTGACGGCAACGTTAACGCAATTGCATGTGTCGGCACGGGCGATATCATTATGAAGGGCATGATTTCAATGCTCGACAATCTCAACAGAATTCTTGACAGAGTTGCTCTGTATCTTGCATAAGGAGGTATCTGAAATGAGTATGAAAATAAACACACACGCTAAAAGTGCTGAGCTCTTTCAGAGAGCCGCAAAAGTAATTCCCTCAGGTCTTTACGGCCATCAGGGTCCTGCAGAAGGATGCTGCATTCCCGTTTCTGCATATCCTCTTTTCAGCCAGAAGGCAGAAGGTGCATATTTCTGGGATGTTGACGGTAACAGATATATCGACTACATGTGCGCATACGGTCCCAACGTTCTCGGTTATAACGACCCCGACGTTGATAAGGCTGTTATGGAGCAGATGAAGATTGAAAACTGCGTTACAGCTCCCTCAACAAAAATCATCGAATTCGCAGAGCTTATGGTTGATACCGTTGCTTCCGCAGACTGGGCATTCTTTGCAAAGAACGG
>JAZQTZ010000090.1:0-20230 GCA_045631105.1 Acutalibacteraceae bacterium | reverse complement strand
AAAATCCGCTCGGAAGAAAATCTTGATTATTCGCTCACCGCTCTCAATGACTGCGGCGCATCGTGGTTCTACGGTGATTTCAAGGGCTGCGGAGATAACTTTGCTTATATTTTTAACGGCAATATTTCACCTGCTGACCTTACTTATGACAGCTATGAAATTATCGGCGAAAAATGGTCAAAGCCCATTGCAACAAAGAATTTCACCGAGAATAAGGATACCGCAAAAATCCTGAAAAATGCTTTTAAATACGGCGTTATTTCACACGAAAAATCCGATAAGAGCAAATTTAAAGTAAAGGTAAAATTCGGATTCAATGTTGTGAAAGGGATGAATAAGGCAACGGAATTTTAAAAGATAAAGCCTCACCAAATGGTGAGGCTTACTTTATGGTTTACATCTTCCGCAAGGTTCAAATCCTAATTTTTCCGCTTCACTTCTGGTAACTTTAGATGGATTCTTCATGTTACTGCAAGTGGATTTGGAATGATATTTTTCACCTGTTTCAGGTATCCATACCATCTGGCTGTTTTCAGGACTGCCTTTAACGGTAGTTGCTTTCTTTGTAGTTGTAACCTTCTTCGTTGTAGTTGGTTTTTTAGTGGTAGTAACATTCTTCGTTGTGGTAGGCTTAGCAGTTGTTGTTACCTTTTTAGTAGTTGCAGGCTTCTGTGTTGTAGTAACCTTCTTTGTGGTGGTTGCCTTTTTCGTTGTAGTTGTGGCTTTTTGTGTGGTAGTTACTTTCTTTGTTGTGGTTGTTGCTTTTTGAGTTGTAGATGTTGTAGTTTTTTGTGTGGTTGTAGTCGGTTTTGATGTTGTTGATTCGGTAGTTGTCTGGGTTGTGGTTTCAGTAGTGGGTGCTTCTGTGGTTGTTACAAAATGTGTTGTTTCGGGTGTTGTGATGTAAACGGGTTTTGTTGTGAAGTCTGTTGTAAGAACTGTTTCAACGAGTGATGTTATTTCAGTTGTTGTTTCCGCAATATCCTCTCCGCCACTTCCGAATGCACCGATGATGCCAACGATAACAATGCCGATAATCGCAATGGGCAAACAGCCTTTTTTGCTTTTTTTCTTTTCCATATTATCATTTTCCGTTTCTGTAAAATAATTTGTGTCCGAAATTTCGGATTGTGTTTTCTTTTTCTTCTTGCCACCGAACGATTCGCTGTATGATATTCCTGTTCCTGGGATTCCGACACTTGCAGTTCGTTTTCCCTTGCTGTTTATGGTGTAGTGAACACCCTTTCCACCAAAAGTAATGCCTGTGGATTTTTTGTTGAAGTTAAGTTTTACTCCGGGGGCAATTTTGATGCTTTTTCTGAATCTAAATCCCATGCATATCACCTCTGCTCCAAAGTATAGCACAACATTCGCTTCTTTGCAATACAAATGCAATGCATAAAATATATATTATCGAGCAATACAATCAATATATATATTTGTATTGCGGAGATGAAATCATGAAAAAATTTAAAATTCCTGCTGTTCCACCAACCACAAACAAATGCATCAGATTTCCGAATGATATTATTGATGAAGTTGAAAAAGCAATAGAAGGCAAACAATGCACGTTTACAGCTTTTGTTGTTGAAGCGGTCAGGGTTGCCCTTGAAAATTTAAAAGAAGATTCAGAATAACAGCATATTCCATAATAAAATTGCATTATTTTTATAAAAATTATTGCAAAATGCATTGATTCGTTGTAAAATACAATTATAAATCAGGCTAGGAGGGTCTTTATGCCGACAACGAATATCATAAAAATCAAAACAAAGAGAAACAATCTTTTCTTGCGTGTTGCTCAGGGACATTTTGCAACAAGCCATTCTCACAGCAACTATTACATTGACGTTGCCGCACAGAAATCGAGACTTTCGGAAGCAAAGGCTGTTGCTCAGGAACTTTGCGCAAACTATAACTATAAGGTCAAGATTGTTGATACCATCATCTGCCTTGACGGCACAGAAGTTATCGGCACTTGCCTTGCAAATGAGCTCACAAAGAGCAATCTTATGAATATCAACGCTCATCAGACATTCTATGTTGTAACTCCCGAAATCTTAAACGGCACTCAGCTTATGTTCAGAGATAACATCGTGCCTATGGTCAAGGGTAAGCACGTGCTTGTGCTTGCAGTTTCCGTTGCAACGGGTGCAACCGTTAAGGCGGCTGTTGAAGCGGTTAAATATTACGGCGGCGAAGTGGTTGGTATTTCTTCAATCTTCTCAACCGTTGAAGAGTGTGACGGCTACACAGTCAATTCCGTATTCAACCCCAATGACCTTACAGGTTATTTCACAACATCTTCACATGAATGTCCGCTTTGCAAGGAGGGCAAAAAGCTCGATGCTCTCATCAATTGTCACGGATTCTCAAAACTCTGATATGAATAATCTCACTTGCAGTCAGATTCTGAATGCGGATTTTTCGGTGAGCGAGAGCAGTCCGATTCTAAAGCCGTGGGGCGCATCAATTGTTGTTGCTGACCCGTCGATGCTCACTCCCGATAACAGCCACGACGGAAAGTGGCACATGGTTTTCCACACAACATTCGGAGTTTGTATTTCGGACAGCGCTGACGGTGTATCGTTCGGAAAGCCGAGAAAAATTCTCCGCAGAGCAATGCGCCCGAACATCAATTTTATTGACGGAAAATATTATCTTTTCTATGAAAGAACAGCTCCGCTCATCATCAATGCGCTGAATATTGTCAATTTAACCAAGTGGAAATCGGAAATTTATTTCTGCGAAAGCACCGACCTTGTGAATTGGTCAAAACCCGAGCCTGTTATCAAAGAAGCCTGCGGTTTTGAAAAAAGCGAAAGGGGAAGTGCGATTTCAAATCCGTTCCTGCTTCGTGAAGACGGGATCAACCGTCTCTATTATTCATGCGGAATGACGTTCATCGACGATTGCGGATTCTGTGAACCGACTTATATTAATTTTGCGCAGAGCAATGAAATTGCAAACGGCTATGTTTCAAACAAAAAGCCGATAATTTCGCCCGACAAAAATGACCCGTATCTGAATCTCTGCAGCGGATGTCTTAAGGTTTATAAGCTTTCGGACGGATATATAGGAATTCAGAACGGAATATACGAGCGTGGCGGAAAGAGCCATTCTGCAATTATTCTGCTCACATCGGCTGACGGAAAATCGTTTGAATTCGCAAAAGTGCTTGTTGAGCCTGCTGAAATTCACGGCAAGGATTGGATGAAGCAGTTTGTTTATGCAAGTCACCTTGTGAAATACGGCAACAAGCTCCGCCTTTATTTCAATGCGAGAGATACATCGGATATGATAAAAGGCAGAGAATGCATCGGATTTGCCGAGGCGGAAATATAATAGCAAAAGAAAAAGGCTTGCACTTTTGTGCAAGCCTTGATTTTTTATTCGTCTTCTTCGTCTTCCTTTTCGGGTTTAGGAAGAATTTCAACCTTGATTTCATCCATGCGGCGTTCTTCAATTGAAAGAACGGTGAAACGAAGATTTTCGTATTCGGCAACAATCGGTTCTTCGGTCACCTTTTCGGGGAGATATCCGAGCAGGCTGATAACAAATCCGCCGAGTGTGTCATAGTCACCTTCGGGAAGCTCAACTCCGACGAGTTCGTTGACTTCGTCAAGGTCGGTTGTTCCGTCAACGGTGAAAGTTGTGTCGTTAATCTGCTTGATTTCTTCTTCTTCATCGTCATATTCGTCCTGAATATTGCCGACGATGGATTCGAGAACGTCTTCAAGAGTAACGATACCTGCTGTGCCACCGTATTCGTCAACAACAACGGCGAACTGGGTTCTGCTCTTGTTCATCGCTTCAAACAAATCTCCGCAAGACTGTGTTTCGGGCACATAGAGAGCCTTTCTCATAACCTGTGCGATTGTTAAATCCGAAGGAATGTTGTGTCCGACATATTTCAGCAAATCCTTTGCATAGAGAACACCGACTATGCTGTCGGGGTCATCCTCAAAAACGGGAATTCTGGAATAGCCGTTTTCAACTGCAAGCTCTGCAACCTCTTCAAGAGAACGGGTCACTTCGATTGCGGTCATTTCTGTTCTGTGGGTCATGATATCGCCTGCATCAAGGTCGTCAAACTCAAAAATATTATCAATCATTTCTTTCTGAGTGTCTTCGATAACGCCTTTTTCACCGCCGACATCAACCATCATTCTGATTTCTTCTTCAGTCACTTCTTCTTCGTCTGCATTGGGGTCGAATCCGAAAAGGCGGACAACCGCATTGGTCGAAAGAGAAAGAACCTTAACGAAAGGCTTAGTCGCCGAAGCAACAAAAGTGAGAATTCCCACAACCTTGAAAGAAATCTTTTCGGGAATCTGCATTCCTATTCTCTTGGGTGCGAGTTCGCCGAGAACAAGCGAAAAATATGATGTTACGATTGTGATAACAACGATTGATACGCCGTTGATAACGCCGATGGGAATAACATCTGCAACGGCTGTTTTTGCAAGAGCGTTTGTTAACATATCGGCAAAGTTCTGCGATGCCGATGCCGAGGTCAGGAAGCCTGCAAGCGTTACGCCAATCTGAATGGTGGAAAGAAATCTGCTTGAGTTTTCCGTAAGTTTAACAATCTGCTTTGCTTTTTTATTGCCCTCTTCGGCAAGGCGCTGCATCTTTGTGTCATTGAGAGAGATGATTGCAATTTCGCTCATCGCAAAAAATGCGTTGATAATAATGAGCACAAACAAAAGCAATACCTTGAGAATAATAGAGAGAGGGTCTGTTGAAACTTCAGCTGCGGCTGCCGCTAACTGAATCGCAGGTCCGGGGTCATCCATTTTGGATTTACTCCTTTCAAAATTAAAAATAGCGCAATAATAATACCATATTGAAAAAAATATGTCAACCGCTTTGCAAAAGTACTGACAAACGGACAGCAATATGATATAATTGAAATGTTAAGACTGAAAAACGAGGTATTAATATGCTTTACCTGATATTATCGGCAACGGGCGGCGGAAAAACCACCCATATCATGAATTTAATAAAACAGTTTTCCGCAGGGGGACATAAGAAAATAACCATGATTGTGCCCGAGCAGTTTTCTTTCATGACGGAAAAAATCATGCTCGAAAAAATCGGCACAAAAGCCATGGCGGATATCGACGTTTTAAGCTTCACAAGTCTTGGCGAAAAACTTGTGGGCAGACCCGCCCTGCATGAGCGCAGAAGACTTGATGAGCCTTCAAAGGCTGTGCTGATGTCTATGGCGCTTGAAAGCGTCAAGGATAAGCTCGCCCTTTACGGTAAGCATACCTCATCAAGGTCGGTCATCTCGGAATTTGTTACTCTTTCGGCGGAATTCAAGCAGAGCGCCGTTTCTTCGGATGCGGTTCGTCTTGCGCTTGCAACTTCCGAAGACGGTCTTCTCAAAATGAAACTCGGCGATATAACAACCGTTCTTGACGCCTACGACGCCATGACCGAAGGCAGTTATTTCAACCCCGATGACCTTTTAACGGAGCTTTACGATATCCTTCCCGACACGGATTATTTCAGAAACCGACTTGTTTTCATCGATGCTTTCCGTGGCTTCACCATGCAGGAATATAAGCTCATAAGCCGTATGCTTTCGCAGTCGCAGGCGGTTTATGTCACCCTCTGCACCGATAACCTCAATAACAGTGACGATGAAACAGATTTGTTTGCTCATACAAAAAGAACAGCCCGCAGGCTCATTGATATTGCAAAGAAAAACAGCGTTGCCGTTGCAAAACCGCAATATCTTTCAATGAGGAGCAAATTCAATAATTTCCCGCCCGATTTCAGACGTTTTTCATCTCCCGAGCTTGCGGCTCTTGAAAAAGAACTTTTCTCGCTGACACCGAATATTTATGAAGAAAAATGCGGCAATATTACGCTTTGCAAGGCAACGGATATTTATTCCGAATGCGAATTCATCGCCTGCACCGCAAAGAAACTCATCCGTGAAAAGGGTTACAGATGCCGTGACATCGCAGTCATCGCCCGTGACAGCTCCGCTTATGAATCACCGCTTCGCAGTGCGCTGAAAAAATGCGGTATTCCTGTTTTCGAGGACAGCCGTCAGCCCGTTGACGTTTCACCCGTTACGGCACTTGTTGAGAGCGCAATCGATATTGCCTCCGACGGTTTCAACACGGAAACTCTCATGCGCTATCTCAAAACGGGGCTTTCGGGTTTCACTACGGAAGAAATTTCCGCAGTCGAAAATTATTCTTATCTCTGGAGCATAAACGGTTCACAATGGGTTCGTGAATGGACACAGAATCCGAACGGTTTCGGCGAAGAAATCGGTGAAGAAGAAAAAGCGGAACTTGAAAATCTCAACTCGATACGCAGAAGAATAGTTTCCCCTCTTTATGAATTAAAAGAAAAACTTGCCGACTCAAAAGGCGAGGAGTCGGCGGCAGCTGTTTTCTCTTTCCTTGAAAAAATCAATGCCTCCGAAAACATCCGTAACCTCGCAAAAAATCTTGCTCTCAAAGGCGAAACGGGTCTTGCTCTCGACCTTGAAAGACTCTGGGATATCATTATCGATATGCTTGAAGGCATCGAAACCCTCACGAGGGGCAGACACCTGACCGCAAAAGAATTTTCGGATATGTTTGAGCTTATGCTCAGCGTTCAGACCGTCGGCTCGCTTCCTCAGGGTCTTGACGAAATAACCATCGGTTCAGCCGACAGAATACGCACCGTTGCGCCGAAAATCGTTTTTATCGCAGGCGCAAACAGCGGAGTTTTCCCCGCCGTTCCCTCATCAGGTTCGGCTCTTACGGATAAAGACCGCAGAAAAATGAGCGAACTCGGAATCGAACTTTCCGATTTCGGCGAATATAAGCTCGCCGAAGAAAAGCTCATCGCATATAATGCTTTTTGCTGTGCATCGGATATGCTTTTCGTCTGCTGTCCCGAAAGGAACATAAAAGGCGAACAGCTCAACCCCTCCGAGCTTTACACCAAAATCAAAACTCTTTTCCCTGAATGCAATGAGGTTGTTGCCGAGGAAGAAAACGGAATGTATTTCATTGAAGGAAAAGAACTTGCCTTCGAACAGCTTGCCAAAAACAAGCGCGAAAACAATTCTCTTTATGCTTCGCTCTGTGAATATTTCGGCAACGACGCTGATTATTCGGGCAGAATTTCGGCTCTTGACAGAGCAACGGGAAACCGTGATTTCAGAATTGAAAACCCCGAAGTCGCAGAAGCTCTTTTCGGCAAAAATATGTATATGTCGGCATCGAGGATTGAGAGCTTTTATAAATGTCCGTTCTCATATTTCTGCCGTTACGGTATAAAAGCGATGCCCCGAAAAGTTGCGGAGCTTGACCCCATGCAGAGGGGCAACATCATTCATTATGCCCTCGAAAAACTCCTCACGGATTTTGACCGTGACGCCCTCACCTCAATGACTTTCGAGGATATTCTCAACTTTATAAGACCTCTGCTGACCGAATATCTCAATTCAAAGCTTGACGGCGAAAACCGAAGCGAAAGATTTATTTATCTTTTCAATAAGCTCATTTATTCTGTTTGCGACGTTGCGGAAAGGCTCATCAAAGAGCTTTCGCAGAGCAGTTTCACCCCGTCTGATTTTGAACTGCGTATCGGTAATGACGGCGAAATTCCCGCCTATGAAGTGAAAACACAAAACGGAAAGGTTATCATTTCGGGCGCAATAGACAGAGTTGACGAAGCAATCATAGATGATAAAAAATATATCAGAATCGTTGATTATAAGTCATCGGGCAAGGATTTCCGACTCAGCGACGTTGTTCAGGGTCTGAATATGCAGATGCTTATTTATCTCTTCACGCTCTGGCAGAACGGCGCTGATAAATACGGAGAATTCACCCCTGCAGGCGTTCTTTATTACCCTGCAAAATCGCCTCTTGTTTCAGCATCAAGAGGTGCAACCGATGAAGAAATTGAAGCCGAAAGGCAGAAAAGATGCACAATGACGGGAATTGTTCTTGATAATTCCGAAGTCATAAAGGCAATGGACTCCACAGAAAGCGGAATGTATATTCCCGTAAAATATAAAAAAGGTGAATTTGTCGGCTCGCTCATCGGTCTTTCACAGCTTGAAAAACTCAAAGAAAAAGCAGACGGCATTCTTGCGGAAATGGCGGATGCGCTCCACGAAGGCAGAATCGAAGCCGTCCCTGCATTCGGCGACAGCTATAAACATGTCTGCGACTACTGTGATTATAAAGCGGTTTGTTCGTATGAAGAAAATATACCGCAGAGGGTTTTATTTGACGACGACCTGAAAACGGTTCTTGAAAATTTAGAGAAGGGAGATGAAGCGGATGAAATGGACAACGGACCAGCAGAAAGCAATTGATGCACGAAAAGGAACTCTGCTCGTCAGCGCGGCGGCAGGCTCGGGCAAAACAGCCGTTCTTGTTGAAAGAGTTATAAGGCGTATATGCGACGGCGAAAACCCTTGCGGCGTTGAAAATCTGCTTATCGTAACCTTCACAAAAGCCGCAGCGGCACAGATGAAAGAAAAAATCCACACCGCCATCGGAAAACAGATTGCACTCAACCCTTCCGATAAACGTCTGCGCCGTCAACAGCTCATGCTCCCCTGCGCAAACATCTGCACCATCGACTCATTCTGCATAGGTCTGGTCAGGGAGAATTTCCATGTTCTCGGAATCGCACCCGATTTCAGCCTTCTCGACGAGGGAAAGCTTGCCGTTCTGCGTTCTCAGGCGGTTTCGTCGGTTGCCGATTCGCTCTATAAAGAACAGAGCGAAAGCTTCATGAAGCTTACGGAATTAATCAGCGATACCCGTGACGACGGTAAGCTCATCGATGCGATTCTGAAACTCCATTCGCTCTCTCAGGCATACCCCTTCCCCGAACTCTGGCTCAAATCTCTTGCAGATGAATTCAATAATCCCTCGGAAATCGAAGAAAGTCCCTGGGGTAAAACCATAATAAATTACGCCATTCAGCTCGTCTGCTCATGTATCGCCGATGCAAAGCATTGCATAAATCTCCTTGCAGACGAACCCGATCTTGAAGCAAAATACAGACCCGCATTCGAAGATGACCTCGCTGTTCTTGAAAATCTTCTCGATAAAATCTCAACCGAAAAATGGGACGGCATTTTCGAAGCTTTTTCGGAAATTGAATTTGCAAAAATGGCAAGCGCTCCGAGAGGATATGACTCTCCCGCAAAGGATATCTGCAAAAACACAAGAAACGCCTATAAAAAACAGGTGGTCGAATTTGCATCGAAATATTATATTCCCGAAGAAGAACACAAAAAAGATATCGGATATCTCGCTCCCGTTATAAACGAACTCATATCTGCCGTTATGAAATTCGGCGATGAATTCACAAAACTCAAAAGGCAGGAAAACGGCGCAGATTTCTCCGACACTCTCCACCTTGCATTGAAGCTCCTCGTTGAGCCTTGCGACGGCGGATATATCAAAACTCCCCTCGCTCTTTCTCTTGCGGAAAACTATGCCGAAATCCTCGTTGACGAATATCAGGATGTCAACGAAGCTCAGGATATGATTTTTTCTGCCCTTTCAAAGGATGAAAACAATCTTTTCATGGTTGGCGACGTCAAACAAAGCATCTACCGTTTCCGACAGGCGATGCCCGAAATCTTCCTTGCACGCCGTGACGGTCTTTCCGAATATGAAGATAACAATTACCCTGCAAGAGTAACCCTCGGCAAGAATTTCCGTAGCCGTAAGGGTGTTACGGATATAGTCAACTTTATTTTCAGCGCCCTTATGAGCAGAGATGCGGGTGGTCTTGAATATGACGAAAAAGAACATCTCGAAGCCGCCGCATCATATCCCGAAAGCACGGGTGCGGACACGGAAATCTGTCTTTTTGAAACAGAAAAGGAAAATTTCCGCACAGCCCAGGCAAAATATGTTGCCGACTATATCGAAAAAGCGATTGCCGACGGCATGACATTCACCGACGGCGGCAGTCAAAGAAAAGCGAAATATAAGGATTTCTGCATTCTTCTCCGTTCCGTAAAACGTTCATCAAAAGAATTCGTTGATGAATTCACGGCAAGAGGAATTCCCTTCAGCTGTGAAACCGAAGAAAATTTCCTCGCATCGCCCGAAATAATGTTTCTGACCTCGCTTCTGAAAATCATCGATAATCCCGTTGACGACATACCCCTCACCGCCGTTATGCTCTCCCCCGTTTTCGGATTCACCCCCGACGACCTCGCTCTCATGCGTGCGGAAAACAAAAAAGCTTCGGTTTATCAGTGTGTTGTTCAGGTGGCTGAAAACGGCAACAAAAAAGCGGCTGATTTCCTTGAAAAAATCAGAGATATGAGGCTCGTTGCCTGCACCGTCAGCGCAGGTGAACTCGTTCGTAGACTTATTGAAGAAACAGGCTACGGTGCGATAGTCGGAGCGATGAAAGACAGCTCAAAACGAAGAGTCAACCTCAACAGCTTCATTGACCTTGCAAACCGATATGAAAGCGCAGGCAGAAAAGGCATTTCGGGATTTCTACGACATCTTGATTCCGTTGCAAAAAGCGGCAACGATATCCGTTCATCATCCTCGGATTCCGAAAATGCCGACTGCGTTAAAATCATGACCATCCATAAAAGTAAAGGTCTTGAATTCCCCGTCTGTTTCCTCGGTGCGTGCGAAAAGACCTACAGCAATCTTTCAATCACCGACGATTTGCTCATTTCACCAACAGGCGGTATCGGTCTGAAAACAAGCACAGGCAAAGCAAAGCTCGATTCTCTCACCAGAATTGCCGCCGTTCTTGAAATCAGAAAAGCGGAACGCTCCGAAGAACTCCGTGTTCTTTATGTTGCATTGACCCGACCCAAGGAGAAACTCATCGTTCTCTCTTCAAGCAAGGATTGGAACAAAGAGCTTTCAAAAATCGCCGCAAATGTCAGAAAAGAAAAACTCATCGACCCGTTCAGGGTTATCGGTTTTTCAAGCTATTCCGACTGCATTCTTTCGGCGCTTATAAGACATCCCGATGCCCATGCGCTTCGCAATGCGGCTATGACGGATTCCTCGATGGCGCTTGAATGCGACATTCCTCTGAAAACGCAGATTATCAAAGATAACAGCGAAGAAACCGAAAAAGCTCACGATATCATTGCCGCAAAGCCCGATAAAAACACAGTCAAAGAAATATCCGACCGTCTCGGCTATGTTTATCCCTATTCCTCGCTCGAGGGAATAATCGCAAAAAGAATTGCTTCAAAAGCCGATGATGAAGAAATCGGCGGCGAATATTTTGCATCCCGAAAACCGTCATTCGTCGGCAAAGATAAGCTCACCCCTGCTCAAAGAGGCACGGCAACCCACCGTTTCATGCAGTATGCCGACTATGAAAAAGCTGGCAAAAGCGTTGAAAATGAACTCGAAAGACTTGTTGCCGAAGGTATGCTGACAGAAGCGGAAGCCTCGGTTGTTGATAAAAAAGCGATTGCGGAATTCTTCTCGGGAAGCCTTGCAAAACGCATCCTTTCTGCCGAAAAAGTCTATAAGGAATATGCTTTTACAGCATGCATTCCTCTCAGGGAAATGGAACCCGATATTCCCGAAAACGAAGCAGGAAACGAAAACGTTGTTATCGAAGGCGTTGCGGACTGTGCGTTCGTCGAAAACGGCTCACTCGTTATCGTTGACTTCAAAACCGACAGAGCGCAGAGCGGCGAAGAGCTCGCAGAAAAATATAAAGAACAGCTCGGAATTTACCGCCGCTGTCTTTCCGAAGTTCTCGATATTCCCGTAAAAGAAACCGTTATTTATTCATTCAAGCTCGGAAAAAGCATTGAAATTTGCTTATAATCAAAAAAATTTTAAAAAACACTTGCTTTTTTCCGCTGTGTGTGATAAAATTGCTCCGTTATGTTTATGGATATACCGAAAGAGGTGACATTGATGAAGGAAGGAATCCATCCTAAGTACGAAACAACTGAAATCCGCTGCGCATGCGGTGAAGTTATCGAAACCGGCTCAACAAAAGAAAACCTTCGTGTTGATATCTGCTCAAAATGCCATCCGTTCTATACTGGTAAGCAGAAGCTCGTTGATACCGGCGGACGTGTTGATCGCTTCAACAAGCGTTTCAATCTTAACAACAAATAATAAGCAAAATGAGCGGTGCATATTTTATGCGCCGCTTTGCTTGTTTTTGGAGGATAATAATGGCTTCAAGCTATAAAACAATCAAAACTGCCTCGCAGGATGAATATATAGTTAAAAAATCCCGTTTCATCGGTCATATCATGCCCGTCACAACCCAGGAAGAAGCTCTTGATTTTATCGCAAAGGTCAGCAAAAAGCATTGGGATGCAACCCATAATGTTTATGCTTATATTCTTCGCGAAAGCGGAATCAAAAGATATTCCGACGACGGTGAACCTCAGGGCACGGCAGGAATTCCTGTTCTTGATGTTCTTGAAAAAACGGGCGTTACCGATTGCGCCGTTGTTGTGACCCGTTATTTCGGCGGGATAATGCTCGGCGCAGGCGGTCTTGTGAGAGCATATTCTCACTCTGCTTCAATCGCAGTTGCGGCAGGCGGAATTCTGACAAGAGCAATGTGCGCAAGGCTGAAAGTTACCTGCGATTATTATTTCTACGGAAAAATGACTTCGCTTGTTCCTGAAGCAGGCGGTATTATTGAAGATACGATTTTCGAGGATAACGTAACCCTCATTTTCAGACTTCCGCTTGACCTTGTTGAACCCTTCAACGCAAATCTCGTTGATGTCAGCAACGGCAGATATAAAGCGGAAAAAACCGACGAATTCTTTGCAGACATGGATTGATTTATGGATAGATATATTGATTTACACACTCATTCTCTCAAATCCGACGGCTCGATGACTCCGACGGAGGTTGTTGAAGAAGCGAAAAAGGCAGGTCTTGCCGCAATCGCTCTCTCCGACCATGACAGCGTTGACGGCGTTCGTGAAGCTCTTGAAGCCGGCGAAAAGCTCGGCGTTGAAATTGTTCCTGCCATCGAATTCTCGGTTATGTCGGAAACCGAAACTCATATCCTCGGCTATTTTATTGATATCGATAATCCCGACCTTAAAAATACACTCAAAGAGGTTGTTGATCTGAGAATCGAGCGAAACCATGTGACCTGCAAAAGGCTGAACGAACTCGGTTTTGACATCACCCTCGAAGAAGTGCGAGCTCTTGCACCGAATAATTTCGTGGGCAGAGCCCATTTTGCAAGAGTGCTTATGGATAAAGGATATATCGCAACCGTCAAAGAAGGCTTTGAAAAATATATGTCCGTCGGAAAATATGCTTATTGCGAAAAGCAGCGCCTTTCCGCCCGCGAAGCAATTGAGCTGATAACAAAATGCGGCGGAATTTCATTTCTCGCCCATCCCCATTTAACAAAGCTTTCCGATGATAAACTGAAGAATTTTCTCAAGGAACTCAAGGGTTACGGTCTTTGCGGTCTTGAGGGTTATTACACCGACTATACCCCCGAAATGCAGGAAAAATATCAGTCCATGGCAAAAGAACTCGGTCTGATGATTTCGGGCGGAACGGATTTTCATGCAAAAATGAAACCTCATATCTCAATCGGAACAGGTACGGGCAATATGAAAATTCCGTATTCCGTTCTTGAAGAAATGAAGAAGAAATGTGGCAGATAATTATCATCTGTCACTTTTTTGTTTCTCTTATGCAATTTTTACAGTTTTTTGCTTTTAATTATTGAAATCTTATTAATAGTGTGTTAATATAAATTATATTTATTATGAAGGAGAGTGTCCTCAAAATGAAAAAAATCTTCAAAAGAGTGATTGCTTTCGCACTTTGCGCTGCAATGCTCATTTCGGCAGGCTCGGTAGGTGCAGCCGCAGCAACCGAAACCGATTGCAAGGGCAAATGCGATCATTCACCCGTAATTATTCTTCCCGGTATCAACCATTCACCCACTTATCTTTATGACGAAAACGATCAGCCCGTTATGAACGGCGACAGCCAGGTAGGCGGAACACTTCTCATCCTCAATACAGCTGCTCTTTCCGCCGGTCCCATCATCAAGGCTGTTTTCAGCATTCTCGGAACTCTTGCTCTTCAGCATAACGTTGGTCTTGACAAGGTTGCTTATGACCTCGTTTCAGAGCTTTTCTCAATCCAGAAGTGCGACGATAACGGCGACCATATCGAAAACCTGAAGACTCAGAGATGGAATCATTCTCTCGAGTATATGACCGAAGATGAACTTGACTGGACCTACAGAATGGTTCCGATGGAACCCCTTGTTGACGTTATCGGCAAGGATCACGTTTATTTCTTCACCTTCAACCTTGTAGGCGATCCCATGGATTCAGCTGACGACCTCGATGAATATATCGAAATGGTTAAGGAACAGACAGGCCATGACAAAGTTACTCTTCTTCCCGTAAGCCTTGGCGGTACAATCCTCACCGCTTACCTCGAAAAGTACGGTCACGGCGAAATTGATCAGATCGTTAACGCTGTTGCATGCCTCAACGGTACAGACATCGTTGCAGACTTCTATGCAAGAGAATGGAATCTTTCCGACGAATTCCTCTATCATGAATTCATCGCTAACATCTTTGTTGAATCAAATGGCAGCCCCACTCTCGGCTATCTTATCAACACAGCTCTTCATATCTTCCCCCGTTCAGGCATCAACGCTCTTCTTTCAGGCGCAATGAGCGGTATTCTTGACACAATGATGCTTAACTGCCCCCAGTTCTGGGCAATGATCCCCTCATACAGATATGATGAACTTGCTGCAAGATATCTCACCGACAAGCCCACTCTTAAGGCAAGAACAGACGCATTCCAGACAGCAAGACTCAACCTCAACGAAAACATTCTTGCTGCAGTTGAAGACGGCGTTCGCGTTGACTCAATCGCAGGCGCAAACCTCGATTTCGGTGAACAGATGTATACATATTTCGGCATCGTTGCTTCCGCTGATAAGGTTAACTCCGACGGTATCATCAACCTTTCCTCAACAACTCTCGGCGCAACAGGTGCTCCCGGCGAAAAGACTCTCGCTGACATCGAATACAACAGCAAATCATACTGCACAAACCCCAACCATAACCACGTTTCACCCGACAACATGGTTGACGTTTCAACATCAATCCTTCCCGAAAACACATGGATTTTCCTTGAACAGCATCACGAAGTAGGTAACAACGATATCGTTCTCAACCTTGCTAAGGCTATTATCCTCGGTGAAGTTAAGGATGTTAACGATAACCCCGAAAAATATCCTCAGTTCAACGGTACATGCACAACCAAGTATATCCGTCGCTGGAGACTTCCCGATGCATATACAGTTCTTGAAAAAGAAGCAGCAGGCGAAATGACTCTCACAGCAGAGGATAAAGCAGAACTTCTTGCAGCTATTGAAGAAGGCGAAGCAATCATCAACTCAACAATCTGCGACCAGGCAAAGGTTGAAGCTTCGGAAGACAGACTCAACGCTATCCTTCACAAGGTAGGCGCTGAAGGCTACGAAAACATTGAAGAAGAAGAATCCGCTATTGATCCCATCCTCGAAGATGTTATGGAAGCAATGAGCAAGGGTTCACTCTTCCTCTTCGGCGGCGGCAGCCTTGTTGACAGAATTCTCTCTCCCTTCAGAGCAGTTCTCAATCTCATTTTCGGCGGTATTGCAAAATAATTAACTGTGGGGAACGGTCTTCGGCGGATTGTTCCCCTCTTTTTAAATTCAATACGGAAAGGGTTTAATAATATGAAAAAAATAATTTCCCTCGTCCTTGCATTTATCATGGCATTCTCTGTGCTTTCCGTCACCGCTTCTGCAACCGTAAAAACAGACTGCAAAGGCGAATGTGACACTTGCCCGGCAATCGTTGTTCCCGGTATCGGTCAGTCCAATGTCTGGGCTCTCGATGAAAACGGCGATTATCTCCTCGATGACGAAGGCAAAAGAATCAGCTGTTTCCCCGCAATTTTTGATATCGGTTCAATCGTTGCAAAGGTTATCGTGCCTGCTCTTCTCACTCTTGTAACACAGCACGACATCTTCCTCTCCGATGCTCTCTGCGATGTTGTAATAGATTCATTTGCAGTTAATAACTGCGACCCTGCAACAGGCAAAAACACCGGCAACATTGAAGTTGAAAAATATCCGTATTCCGTTGCAGAATGCAACGATTACGAAAAGCAGCAGATTTATAATAACATTCCTCTTCAGAATTTCGCTTCAATGGCAGGCGAAGATCACCTCTATTATTTCGCTTATAACTCATTCGGCAACAACTATGATATCGTTACTGAACTTTACTCATTCATTCAGATGGTAAAAAAAGAAACTGGCCACGATAAGGTTAATATCATTCCCATCAGCATGGGCGGTTCAATCGCAAACGCTCTTTTCGAATATTATCCCGATGTTATGGATGATCTCGAAAAGGTTGTTTATATCGTTCCCGCTCTCAACGGTTCAACAATCGTTGGCGACCTTTACACAAAGAACCTTGCATTCTTTGACACAGAATTCCTCTATAACGGTTTCCTTGAAGCTCTTATGGACGAAGAAGATGCAAGAATGATTGAGGTTATCGCAAGAATTCTCCCCGACCAGGTTCTTACAAGCGTTCTCAAAAAAGTCGCAAACTGCCTCGTTGATGACGTTGCTTCAAACATTACAATGCTTTGGGGTCTTTGCCCGAAAGAATATTATCCTGAAGCTTCAGCGGCTCTTCTCAAGAAGAAACCCGAAATCAAGCGTCAGACCGATATGTTCTATAAAGCGCAGTGCAATTCACTCGCTAATATCCAGAAGCTTGTAGATAAGGGTGTTGAAGTTTTCGACATCGTTGACTATGACGTACCCCTTTATCTCATCGGTAATTCATGGAACGATGACAACGCAGACGGCGTTATTCAGCTTTCATCAACAGCCATGGGTGTTAAGAGTGCTATTGTAGGCGAAACTCTCGGCGAAGGCTATCAGCAGGCTAACACAAGCAAGAACTGTTCCGATCCCACACACGACCACGTTTCACCCGACAACGTTGTTGACGCATCAACAGGTCTTCTTCCCGACCACACCTTCTATTTCGACGGTCAGGGTCATGAACAGACCGCAAGAAACGATGCTATTATTTCTCTTGCAACAGAGCTTCTTGCAACCGATGACATCAAGGATGTTTACTCAACTCCCGACTATCCTCAGTTCAACGGCAGAAGAGATCCCAGAGGTCTTAAGAATACCTACATTCCCGAAGCAAAGGCTGTTGACACCTCAACTCTCAGCGAAGAAGACGCAGCTGAACTTACAGCCGCTCTTGCCGATGCCGAAGCTTTTGTAAACAGCACAGCAAGCTACGACGGTCAGCAGAAGGAAGTTGAAGACAGACTCATCAACATCCTCGTGAAGATTGGTGCTAGAGAAGCAAAGGTTGAAGAAGAACCCTCAACATTCTTCACAGATCTCAGCCTCTGGCTCTTTGAACACTACGGAGCAAACGGCTATTCCGAAATGCCTCTTCTTTCGATAGGTCTTCTCTTTGATGCGATTTTCTCTCTCTTCAGTTTAGCAAAATAAGATAACAAAATTTACGCCCCGAAGCACGATGCCTCGGGGCGTTTTTATGTTCATATTTTAAAATTCATAATCGGGTTTAACAATCTTTCCTGTTGTTGCTGCTTCAACAATTGCAAGGCATGCAGCAACGGTCTTTGAGCCTTCTCTTGCGTCCATCAGAACAGGTTTGTCGTTGATAATCGCATCGGCAAAAACCTCAAACTCTCTTGCCGCATTGTGGTTGTTAACCTCAACTTCAATGGTCTGCGCCTCTTTTGTAACACCTTCCTCATCTGTTGTGAAAAGAGTCATAGTGGGAGAAGTGTTGTCGCAGATAATTGTTCCCTTTGTTCCGTAAATAACGGTGCGCATGGTGTAGTCACGCTTACATCCCGTCGAAACAAAAACCTTGCCCGCAACATCATTATCGAATTTCATGATTGCAATTGTTGCATCATCATATGTAACCATAGGCAGAAGTTTGTGAGTGCCGTAAGCAAAAACTTCTTTCGGGTCGCCTGCAAGCCAGCGAAGAAGGTCAACCGCATGGCATCCGCCGCCGATAACGCCATGACGCTTCGGGTCTGCTCTCCATTCATCGCAGAGCTTCATATAGTCATGAGCATATTCGGATTCAACAAAATAAAGTTCACCGATTATTCCCGATTCAATAAGTTCCTTTGCTTTTTCAAAGGCAGGAGTAAAGCGGCAAATCTGACCAACCATAAACTTTGCGCCCGATTCATCCGCAACCTTAACCATTTCTTCAAGGTCTTCACGGGTAAGAGCAAGAGGCTTTTCGCAAAGCACATTCTTGCCTGCACGAAGAAACTCGCAAGAAACCTTAACATGCTGCTGGTCGGGAATAGCAACGGTTACAATGTCGATATCATCATTGTTGAGAATATCCTTGTAATCCGTAAAACGCTTATCTTCGGGAATGTTATATCTTTCGCCTGCAAAACGGAGATTTTCTTCATTGCTGTCGCAAAGAGCAACAATTTCTGCGCCGTAGCTCATTGCGCCCTCAACGTGGCTCATTCCGAATTTCATGCCGATATTGGCAACTTTTAATTTCTTATCCATAAAGTTCATCCTTTTATTATTTTATTTTTGTATTGTAACACAACAGACCGCTGTTTTCAACATTATTTAAACAACAGAGTTTATTTTACTATTCTTTTTTTCGTCCACTCAAACAACTTGTTTGACATAGCTTCAAAATCAACAGTATCTCCGTTTTTCATTCCGATAAAAGTTTCGATAATAAATCTTTCTTCGTCGGAAACATTATGAAGTAAATCATTCAGATGTCGGATATAATTTCTGTTATCTTTAAAATATATTCCCTGAACAACAAAAGAAGCCGATTTATATAAACTTTTAAGAATTTCATTGCTTTTTTCATGCAACATATTATGAACGCAGCCGTGATAAATATTGCATACGCCGATTTTAATCGCTCTGTCAATATCCTCATCATTAATCAATGATAACAATTCGTCAAGACTTCCTTTTATTGGCAATGTGTCATAATAAAACTGAAAAAGGTCAGATGGTTCCCAATTGAAAATTTCTTTTTTACCTGAAATAAAACCACAAATAAGTTCTCTTGGAGATAAAGAGTCAAGCATCGCATTATATGCAACAATATCCGAAGCGTTGAACTCGTCAAGAATAACAACTATATCAATATCGCTTGTTTCTGTTGCTTCACCACGGCCGTAACTCCCTTGTAAACCAACAAACCAAACACGTTCTCCAAAATTTTCATTAAGAGCGTGCATGAATTTATCGATAAAAGCGGAAATATCTATCATTTCAATCTCCTCGTAAATCAACTTTATTATAATAATTATATCAGAATATTTTCCGAAAATCAAATACGAGTAATGAACAAATCAATCTATTTTATCACATAAGCTTTGCATCCCGATATAATGATATTGGTGATATTATGAATAATTATTGTAATATAAGAGCAAAAGCAACTGTGAGAGGTGGAAGTGCTGCTCCGGGTATTTTCGGTCAGGTAAATTTTTATCAGAAAGGAAACTTTGTACTTGTAACAGCTCATATAAGAGGCTTGCCTGAAACTTCTTCGGGATTCTTCGGATTTCATATCCATGAAGGTGAGAATTGCAACGGAATCAACTTCGCAAATACCTCAAATCATTATAACCCTTCAGATTCAGCGCACCCAAGTCATGCAGGCGATCTGCCACCTTTGATATATTGTAATGGGAGAGCATGCCAAAGCTTTTCAACAGACCGTTTCAGAGTAAGAGACATAATAGGACGTACTATTGTAATTCATAATATGCCTGACGATTTCAATTCACAACCATCAGGGAATGCGGGAACAAAAATCGCCTGCGGAGTAATTTATGAGGTATAGAAGAATTAATCTCAAATCAGATTTTTTAAAAAGCAAAAAAGGACTCGACCTGTGACACAAATCGGTCAGAAACATTGTCGAATTGTTAAACGTTACGGTGTCACAAAACTGAACCCTTTTTATTGTAAACAAAAAAAGAACCATCCGATTGGATGGTTCCTTATCTTGGCGCCTCAAACAGGACTCGAACCTGTGACACCGCGGTTAACAGCCGCGTGCTCTACCGACTGAGCTATTAAGGCAAAAAATGTCGGCGTCGACCTATCTTCCCGGGCCGCTTCCAGC
>JAZQTZ010000089.1:0-2639 GCA_045631105.1 Acutalibacteraceae bacterium | reverse complement strand
TCAGCGGCGCAGGGTTTCACGCACAAAAACGCGAATTCAAACGGGGTATTAACCCCGTGATTAAAAATTTATTATATCTTATTTCATTACAAGGAGGACTTTTTATGTCTAACAGAATTAATTATAAGGAAAGATTTGATGCTTTTTCAAAGGAAATCTTTGAAATGAAAACTGAAAACTCTGCTGAAATGAAAATCAAGCAGAGAATTTACAACACCGCTTTTTGGGACGGAATGCAGACAGGTTATGTCAGCAACGCTCTCAAAGAAGGCAGCGACGGCTCTGGAGGTTATCTTGTGCCTGATGAGTTCGATAAGCGTATCATCAAGGCGCTTGAAGAAGAAAACATCCTTCGTAAGCTCGGTAAGGTTATCAAAACCGAGCGAAACCTCAGATACCCTCGTTTAACCAATACCGTTGATGCTGATTGGTGTGATGAATCAGGTTTCTGCCGTGTAGGCGATTGTGAGTTCGACGAGCTTGTTTTCGATGCTCACAAACTCGGTGTGCTTACCAAACTCACAAATGAATTAATCGAGGATTCTCCCCACGATGTTGAATGTTTAGTGAGGGATATGTTTGTTGTCAAAATGAAAAGGAAAGAGGAAGAGGCGTTTTTCAACGGTAACGGAATCCATAAACCTCTTGGAATTATTCATCAGGCTCAGGTTGGTGCAACATCTGAAAATAAAGGTGCAATTACTTTTGATGATGTTATTGACCTTTATTATTCTTTAAAGGTTCCCTATAGAAAAAATGCAGTATGGGTTATGTCAGAAGAAGCTTGCGAAGAGCTGAAAAAGGTAAAAACCGATAATGGGTTTTATCTTTGGGACAAGGTAACAGGTAAGCCTGATTTTCTTCTTGGAAAGCCGGTGTATACAACAACTCAGCTCGGTGTTGTTGAATCCGGCAGCAAGCCCATTCTTTTCGGCGATTTCAGCTATTTCTGGATTGCCGAAAGAGGTAAGAGAAATATAATGCGACTTTCTGAAAAATATGCTAATCAGGGTATGATAGGATACCTTACATTCCAGCGTGTTGACGCAAAACTTGTTATTCCCGAAGCAGTTAAATCTCTTGAAATCAAATAAGTTATAGTTAATCCTGCGTATGAATAAAATCTAACGAGGAGGTGGAGGGGTTGGCGCGAAGAAAAAAGCAATACATAATGATTGAGAAACCTGAAGTACAATTGAATAAAACCGAGCAGGCTGAATTCGATAAAATCGTTATGAATGCACTGTGTCAATCTCTCTACCAAGCGGGAAAACTGACCGAAGAACAGGTCAGATATCTGGAGAATATTAACCTGAATATTTGGTAGGTAATCGTATTGATATACATCGGTTACTATGGCACTATGTGTACGGTAAATATACATTTACCTATATTACAGGAGGTGTTGATATGACACGAATTCAGACAGACAGAATACTTAAAGTTGCTGCATATTGCCGTGTTTCAACCGACAGCAGTGACCAAGCAAATTCCCTTGCAAGTCAACAGAGTTATTTCAAAGAATATATCGAAAGAAATCCGATGTGGGAGCTTTATGATATTTATGTTGATGAGGGAATTACGGGTACAAGCACCAAAAAGAGAAAGGCATTCAACAGAATGATGGTTGATGCCCAGCTTAAGAAATATGACCTAATCATCACCAAGGAAATCAGCCGTTTTGCCCGTAACACTCTTGACAGCATTTATTATACCCGAAAGCTCAAGGAATACGGTATAGGTGTTATCTTTGCAAATGATAATCTTTTCACCCTTGACCCCGATGCAGAACTTCGTCTTACTATTATGGCTTCCATTGCACAGGAAGAAAGCCGCAAAACATCAGAGCGTGTTAAATGGGGTCAAAAACGCAGAATGGAACAAGGTGTCGTTTTCGGCGGAAGTATGATTGGGTATGACGTGAAAGACGGAAAGATTTACATAAATCCCGAAGGTGCGGAAGTGGTACGAAGGATTTTTCACAAATACACAATTGAACATAAAGGAACCAGCACCATTGCGAGAGAACTCAAGGAAGAAGGTGTTCGCACCTTTACAAATAAAAACTGGACTAACACAGTAATTCTTCGCACACTCCGCAACGAAAAATACTGCGGAGATTTGGTTCAGAAGAAAACTTTAACCCCGAACTATCTTACTCATGAAAAGATTTTAAATCGTGGTGAAGAAGAACTCATAATTATCCGTGACCACCATGAACCGATTATAAGCCGTGAGCTTTTTGAAATGACACAAAAGGAACTGGAAAGGCGTTCTCCGACAGAGGAGCAAAAGAAAAAACTCGGTAACCGTTATTGTTTCTCGGGTAAAATCACCTGCGAGGAATGCGGTTCGAGTTTTGTGTTTCATAATAAAAAGCTTATGAGCGGTAACTATTTCAAGTATTGGCAATGCTATAACGGAAGGCAAAACGGGAAGACAAAGCACATAGATTCGATTACGGGTCAAGAAGTAGGCTGTCCGATAGATCATATTGCTCACGATGACCTGAAAAACATTATGGCTGCCGTTATTGAAATGATAACTGCAGATAAAAACAGATTTCTTGCTATGCTGAAAAAACAGCTTGAAGATGTATTTGCTCAAAGCGATAATGACGATTTTGAGCGTAAAAAAGA
>JAZQTZ010000088.1:0-18512 GCA_045631105.1 Acutalibacteraceae bacterium | reverse complement strand
CGTTGTTAAGGCGAACGCCATCGCGCATATAATCCAAGCCGGTGGTGTAAGCGGAAAGAATGATTTCAACTCCCTCCGAAGCTATGTAGCTTGTCTTGACGGTGTACTGACTTCTTTTTGTAGGAACAGGTTGACCTGCTTCAAAACGAAAATCCGTTTTAACGTAGTCCGCCGGCTCCGTATCCGCACTTGCAGAGAGAGGCATAATACAGACCGCCATAATCAGGCAGAGCAGTATCGCCAAGGTTTTTTTGAGTAATTTCATAAAAAATCGCTCCTTTCGTTTTTGTTCATAATGGGTATACTTTTGTCAGTATACATTCTTACATCGTAATTCTATCATCTTTTTTCGGTTTGCACATTGTACTTTAGTGCAGAAATGGAAATTTTTTTAATAATTTTTTCAAAAAAAGACGGCAGATTTTGGAGTGCCGAATCATCAAATCCGCATCATAAAGTTCAAAAGCCACCTTTGAAAATCAAAGGCGGCTTTCGGCACATTATATTGATTATATTTCTGCAGAATACAAATTGTTTAATATTATGTTTTCACAAGTTGTAAATTTTAAGATGTAGCGGAACATCAACTTCTCTTGCAGCTTCCATCTTGAACTGGTCAAGAGCGGCTCTTGCCTGAGGAACTACTGAATTGTTCTTTGACATTTCGTTTACACCCCTTTGAATTCAATTTGCGTTTGCTTTATTATTGTTGCAATCCATTCGGGGTTTATTAATGTTAATTTTTTGATTAATTTGAAAGTTTTGAACCTGTATAAGAAAACCGCTTCACTTTAAGTGAAGCGGTTCGGAATTTTTTTGTTTTGTAATTTTGTTTTGGAGTCTCAATCGTTGAATTCCTTGTCGGAAACTATAACCTTGCCTGTTTCAGCGTTTATTTCATATTCATATTCGTAATTGCCTGCAACGAACTCAACATCATAATGGACTATCAGGTCGTCACGGTCAAGCTCCGCTTTTGAGAATTTTACGTCTGCTGTCTTTACGGAAGCGTGGTTATAAGCGATTGATTTTGCTTTATCTTCGGAGATATATTCCTTCGATGCGGAAGAAGTGTTGACCGGTTTCCTTTCCTTATCAACATCCTTTTCGAGAACAGAACCGTCAGATGCTTTGACCTCATATTCGTATTCATAGCCGTTTGATTCAAACTTAACATCATAATGAGGAACTATGTCATCGGAATCGTAGTATGCTTTTAAGAATACAGCATCTTCGAATTTTACCCCTGCATCGTCAAGAGCCTTCTGTTTTGCGTCTTCAACGCTGATATAGCCTTTGTTATTATTTTTGCTTACGGGCGCTTCGGCGTTTTCGGGAGTTTTTTCATTCACGGGAACGTTAACCTTTTCAGTTTCCTTTTCTGCTTTTACAACCGAACCGTCAGCAACTGCGATTTCGTAATCATATTTAAAGCCGTTATATCCGAATTCAATATCATAATGAGGCTTTCCGTTTTCCTCATCAAGTGAGGGAGCGCCGAACATCACGGCATTTTCTCTGGATACGCCCGCATGGCCAAGTGCCACATCGATTGCAGCATCGGGAGTAACACTTACCAATTCTCCGCTTTTTACGGTAGGTGCAGATGCTTCTGCCTGATTAAGAGTTGCGTTTTCTTCAACCGGTTTATTATCTGCGCATCCGCCAAATACGGCAACCGATAAAACCAGAGCCAATGAAACTAAAACTGCGAATATCTTTTTCTTCATTTTTATTCACCTCTAAATATATTTTTTATCTCTGACCGGAGATTATCCGAAAAGTCTTGCCAGAAGATTTCTGAAAAATGCAAGAAAGTAAAATGCTTCAAATCTGTCGGGAGCATCATAGTCACGGTCAAATTCAACGATTTTTCCGTTTTCAGCATTGATTGTGTAATCATATTCAAGATTGCCGTCGGCTCTGAATTCGATTTCGTATTCATATCTGCCGTCATCACGTTCGAGATTTGCTTTAACAAATCTTACTTCGGATTCTTCATATCCTGCGTGTTCAAGAGCGATTTCCTTTGCTCTCTCTTCTGGAATCAGGTTTTCGGCAGGAGCCGCAAATGCTGTTGCGGAAAGAGAAAATACAACGAGGAGTGCAAGTAAAAGAGCTATAAGTTTTTTCATAATATCTGTTCCTTTCTTTTTGGGATTTTTGTTTAGTTATCCTTGACTGTGACTAAATAATAATCCGCAAACATTAAAGGAACATTAGAAAAACTTAATTTTTCAGAATTTTTTGAAAACGATTGAAATTTCGGTAAATTTATCAATTTCGGATTTTGCGATGCATTCAGCCGAATGAATTTCCGCTATGTTTTTAACAAGTGCAAGACCGAGACCGAACCCCTCGGTTTCTGATCTTGAAGCATCTGCCCTGTAAAATCTGTTCCAGATTTTGGGAAGGTCTTCTTCGCTTATCCCGATTCCGTTATCTCTTACGGACAAGACCGCTTTATCTCCTTCGGAATACAGTTTAACATCGATAATTCCGTTTTCTCTGCCGTATTTATCTGCATTTGAAATCAGATTTTCAACAAGCTGAGTTATGAGAGAAGAATTCATATTGATTATAATATCATCTTCAATATCGTTTATCAGCTTTATGTTTTTTGCTGTTTTGAATTTGCCGCATATATCCTTGACAAGCTCACCGAGATTTGCTTCTTCAAGTGTAAATCTGCTCTGACCCTGCTCTGCTCTGGTTACGGCAAGCAAAGATGAAACAAGCGATGTCATTTTATCCGCCTGTTCCTCAACCGATTCAAGAGCCTGAATTCTTTCTTCTTCGTCAGCATTCTCCGAAAGTGCATATTCGCATTCCGCTTTTATAACCGCAAGAGGTGTACGCAGTTCATGAGAAGCATCGGAGGTAAACCGTTTTTCGTTTTCGAATGAAGTCTGCAACCTTTCAAACATTCCGTTGAAGGTGTCGGCAAGATTGCTGATTTCATATGGTGCTTTTGTTGTTTCAAGACGCTTTGAAAGGTCGTTTCCGTTTGATATTTCGTGCGCCGAATCGGTTATTTTTTCAATTGGTGCAACGGTTTTCTTTGAAATAATATATGCGCCGACTGCCGCAATAATCACAAAAAACGGAAGCAGGTACATTGCGCTTTCGCCGATGTTGCCGAACATCGTTTTTACATCTTCTGACGGACAGATTGCACGGATATACACCTTTTTGCAGGATGAGCTTTCCGCCGTGAATTCAATTTTAAAAACCTGTCTGTCGCGGTATAAAGGAATTTCAACACCGATTATTGTTGCTTCATCTTTTTTTATGCCGGCATGACTGAGTGCGATTTCTATTGCTTCATTTGTGCTTATACCGTTTTGGAATTTCGTTTCGGAATAAGGTGTCGGCTTCAATTCGTTTACGGGAGTAACATCGGATTCATAAGATATTATCTGACCCGACAGTATATCAATCTCATATTCAAATTTTGTGAAATTCAGGAGTTCGGAATAAACATAATAATCCTTACCGTTCAGTTTTGTTTTGACAACCTTTTTTGCGTCAGACGGTGATTCAATAAGAGTGTGCGGAGTTTCACCGTTGATATATTCGCCGTTTTCGCTGAACAGGTCGCAGTAAACTCCATCGGAATAATATATGAAATCATTTTCGATTTCGAAAATACCGTTGCTGAATTCCATTTCGTCTGAGTTGCTCTGCACAGCGGAAATCAAAGTCTGTTTCAGCTTGTCATCGGCTGTTTTACGGCTTATGAGCATAAGCATCGTTATGCTGACACCGCAGACAACGGCAATAAGGACTGTTATCCAAAGCGTTGTTATTATTTTAAATGAAAACTTTTTCATTTTTCCTCCCTGAGAACGTATCCCATTCCTCTGACTGTATGAATAAGCTTTTTGTCATGACCTTCATCAATCTTTTTTCGCAGATAGCGAATATAAACATCAACAACATTTGTTCCGCCTTCGTAATCGTAATTCCAGATGTGGTCTTCGATTTTTTCTCTGCTGAGAACTATTCCGTTATTGACTGCAAGATACTGCAAAAGCTCATATTCCTTAGCGGAAAGAACAATATCCTTGCCGTTCCTCGTAACCTTTCTGCTTGAAATATCAACCGTTAAGTCTGCAACAGAGATTATGTTTGAATTTGAAACGCTGTTTTTACGGATAAGAACCCTGATTCTTGCAAGGAGTTCTTCAAAAGCAAAGGGCTTCACAAGGTAATCATCGGCGCCTATATCAAGGCCCTCAACTCTGTCCTCAATGCTGTCGCGGGCGGTAAGGAAAAGAACAGGAAGATTATTGCCATCTTTTCTGATTTTTCTGAGCAAGGAAAAGCCGTCAATTTTCGGCATCATCACATCAAAAACAGCGGCATCGTAATCTGTCATATTTATCAAATCATATGCTTCCTCACCGTTGAAAGCGCAGTCAACGCTGTATCCCGAAGCTTTGAGTTGCTTTGCAATTATTCTGTTAAGGCTTTTTTCATCTTCGGCAATAAGAATTCTCATTTTCAATCCCCCTTTTTGGTTGATAACATATATTAACCTGAAAACATTAAATAAGAATTAGAAAATTATGTTTTTATTATCGCAAAAGAGTTTTTTTATGTCAACAAAAAAGTTTTAAACATAAAGCGTTAATGAATCCGTTGATTTTCCCGATTAACGGTAACAACAGCTCCTGCATAACAAAAGCTGTCTTTTCATTGAGAAAAAACAGCTTTTGAATAAGTTTTATTGAATTGTCACAGAGTAGTGTGATTTAAGTTCTTTGATTAATTTGAAATTCATTAATAATGAACCTCACCGCATTTACAAACGGGATTTGAACCAAAGAGCTTTGAGAAGAAATTGAATATCTTCCAGAAGAATCCCATAAATCCGCCCTGATGGCACATATGGTCACAGTAACCTGTTGCCAGATCTGTTGCATTTTCAACAGTTGCATTTTTCGGTGCATAGACAGAAATTTCATTGCTCTCAGCTATTACGGTAATCTTTGAACCGTCTGAAAGTTCAATAGTGATTTCCTGACCGATAAGTGATTCGTGAACGGTTATCTGCTTTTTCTCAATCGCATTACCGTTTTTATCTTTAGGTTCGGGGAAAATACCGTTTGAGTTGGAAACATCGATATTGCCGCCGTTTAACTGAACGAAATTATCCTTGTCCTCGCCCTTTGAATCGCTGTTGCCGTTGCCGATAAGATTTTCATAGAAATCGTGCCATTCGCTTGCGGAAATATTGCCGCCGTTGATTGTAATTTTACCGCCGAAGCTGTCCGAATTCTGACCGCCGCCTATTGCTGCACCGTCTTCGGAGCCCGCAACGATATTGCCGCCGTTGATTGTGACAGAATCAATATGTCCGCTGTCTGCACCGCCAATACCTGCACCGTCATCATCAAGGCTGAGAGCAATAATATCGCCGCCGTTAATAATGATTTCGCCGCCGTTGCCATCGTCACCAACGCCGATACCCGAGCCGTCATCACTCATGCACTCTGCCCAGATTTTACCGCCGTTGATTGTGATTTTGCCTGCGCCGCCTTCATATCCTCCGCCGATGCCTGCGCCGTCACCAACGCTGAGTGCAAAAATCGTTGAGCCGTCAATGATTATTTCGCCGTTGTCTTTACCATTTTCGCTGCCGATGCCTGCACAATCGTCTTCGCCTATTACAACAAGGCTGCCGTTGCTGTCCTTGATATGGAGCTTTGTGACTTCTTCCATATCAATGCCTGCATATCTGTCATATGTTTCGTAAGCCGCAAGTGCATTTGCGCCGTAAAGATTGATGGTAACATCTGCACCATCGTAAATACCGAAGTTACCGTAATAACCCGTTATGTAAGTATTAACGATATCGAATTCAGCTTCGTCCGTATATGTGTAAATTCCGTGGTGAACATAATCCTCTTCGCCATATCCACCGTTTATCCATTTAAAGACATAGCTTGAATTCTTATCATAAGGCATTGCAAAGGTTTCACATTCATTGCCTGACATATTTCTGATAAGATTAGTGGGTTCGCCGTTAACATAAACAAGAATTGCGCTGTTTTCCCACTGTTCTTTATTTTTGCTGTAAAGATCAAACATTATTGCGTTGTCGGCGTTATGTTCTGTATAGAAATGCTTACAGTTTACACAGACGTATTTTGTATATTCAGTTTCTTTTTCTGTTGCGGGAACAACAGTTCCGTCATCAAAAGAATGCTTGACAAGACCTGTTTCGGGGTCACCGTAGCCGCAATTATCGCAGTATTTTATGCAATAATCTTCATCATAATAGTCGTAAGCAGTCATTGAATGAGGCACAAGACCTGTTGACTCGTCGCTGTATCCGCAATTATAACAACAGAGCACGCAATTCTTTTCATCATAAGAAATGTAAGCAGTCATTGAATGAGGCTTTGCAAGAGCTTCAAGATATCCGCAATCGTAACAATAAGGTACACATTTTCCGTTTTCCATATCCTTATAATGTTCGATATCGTGACTTTCGGTTTCGCTGAGCAAACCGCAGATTTCACACTTGAACTGATGACCGGTTTCTTTCTGAATATATTCCCCTGAAGAATGGTCGCATTCTTCACCGCAAACACCACAAAATCCTTCAGAATTGAAGTTGTGCTCCGAAACAGCGGGAATTACATCGCCGGTGAAATATTTATCACAGATTTCGCAATAAAGACCTGCTGTATTACCTTCAATACAAGTGGGGGCGGTGCCTTCTTTTTGTGCAACAAAGTGAAGTCCTTTAGATAAAAGATCTTCGTTGTTGTCGCAGATTACTATTTTTTCCCAGTCTTCCTGTGTTCCGTTATAATGAATAGTTGCAAGACTATTTGTATAACCTACACTATATTGGTCTATGGTTTCCACACCCGAACCGATAACAAAGGTTTCAAGAAAAATGCAGCTCCAAAATGGTGAAATATCAATACATTTTACATTATCGGGAATAACAATTGATTTGATAGACGAATAAGAGAAACAGCCGCTCGGAATTACCGTAACACCGTTGCCGAGTGAAATTTCTTTAATTTCAGAACATCCAAAGGCATCTTCGCCGATAGAAGTAACGGTATCAGGTATTGTTACTTTTTTTACGGTTTTGCTATAAAGAAAAGCATCTTCTGCTATGGAATTCACATCAGCAGGAATTGTATATTCTGTTTCGCCTTGGCTTGCAGGAAAGAATACAAGGGTTTTTCCGTCTTCAGAGAAAAGGATTCCGTCAACGCTTTTGTAGTTGACGTTATTTTCGTCAACGATAAGTTTTTCAAGAGAATTGTTGGACCAGAAAGGTGTGGTGTCTGTTTCGATTGTTTCAACGCTTGCGGGTATTGAAATCGAAACACATTTTTTGGCATAACAGAACGCCGTATTGGGAATCAAGGTTATGCCCTCTTCAACAACGATGTTGAGAATTGAATCATTATATGCTTCCCAAGGCGGTTCATACCAGCCGACAACAATCGGACCGTTACCGCTGATTGTGAGAGTGCCGTCGCTGTCAAGCACCCAGCTGACGCCTTCGCCTGCAGTACCGCTTGCAATATCTTCAGTTGCCAGTGCCATGGGCAGAACGGTTGCAAGCATCACAAGAGCAAGAACGATTGCCAATACTTTTGTTAATGTCTTTTTCATATAAAAACCTCCGTTTTTAAATACAAATTAATTGTTTGACCAGTTCATCGAACGCATGCTCGTTCGTCTGTTCAACATATTCCTTGAACTCTTTGAAAATGCGTTTGCCGAGTGAGCGGTAGTCCATCGCAAGAACTTTTTCAATCTTCTTTTTGCGGATTTCTTCGGGCACGTTATAAATTGTCAGGATGGTGTCGAGGGCGCTCGGTATGCGGGTTTCAAGCTTTTCGGAGTAGCGGGTTGTGTTAAGTGTTGTGTATTCAATGCCCGAAACAAGACTTTCAGCGTTTCTGAACTGTTCATCGTTCCAATCGGGGCAATACTCCGAAAAAACCTCTTTCGATCTTCCGATATCATTTTTTTGAATTATTTCAAGGCACGATTTACTCTGATAAGTAGAAACAAAAAAATCTTTTGCAATTTTATCTTCTTCCGCTGCCGCCGCCATTGACATCAGCTCAAGGCAGACAGCAAGCAAAGCGCTTATTCCGTCGTCCGCCTCTTTCTTCATCAGTTTCCATTGAAAATCACAAAGCATTTCAACAAGTTCGGCGAGCAGAGCATCTTTTGACGGAAAATAGAATGCAACGTGACCTGTGCTGATATCAAGCTCGTCCGCTATCATGCGGAAGGTTGTTGATGAATAGCCTTTTTCAAGAAACATGCGGGTTGCCATTTGAACAATCTCTGTTTTGGTTGAGTTAACCTTTCTGCGTCTGATAATAATCCCCCCTCACATTGTTTGAACGTGCTCTCTAATTTGAATATGTTCAAATTAGAGAGCACACAGCGTAAATTGTCAATATATTTTCCGAAATTTTACATTAAAAAATAAAAATCCGACGGGGATCAATCCGTCGGATTTCAGGGGTTATCATAATATTATTTCCATGCCCGTCTTTTGAGGAACAAGACCGCAGGATTCATAAAAACGCATGGCGAAAGAATTGCAGCTCCACACATTAAGCGTAAGGTTATAACATCCGTTTTCTTTCGCAAGTTTAACAGCGGATTCATACAGCTCCTTGCCGATATGTTTGCCTCGGAGATTTTCATCAACACAGAGGTCGTCAATATATAATGTTTTAATATCTGTCAGAACAGAATTGTTTATATGCTGCTGATAAATGCAGAAGCAGTATCCCATCACTTCATCGTTTTCATCCGCAGCAACAAGTATGGGCCGCTGAGCATCGTTTATCAGTTCTTTCAGTTCACTATCCGAATATTTTCTTCCGATTTTGAAGATATCGGGTCTGCCGTTATGGTGAACCAAATCCACCTGCGATAAGAGGTCTCCGATTTTCGGAATATCTTTTTCTGCTGCGAACCGTATCATTTTATTTGCTCCTCATTAAAGAATATCAGCCAGGTCAAGAATAAGTCTTTCGGTCTTTTCCCAACCAAGGCAAGGGTCTGTTATGGATTTTCCGTAAACATTTTCTTCGGGTTTCTGAGCACCGTCTTCGATGTAGCTTTCAATCATAAGACCTTTAACGATTTTTTTGATATCGTCGGAATGACGGCAGCTGTGCAGAACTTCCTTTGCGATTCTCGGCTGTTCCATCCATTTTTTGCCCGAATTTGCATGGTTTGTATCGATTATAACAGCGGGGTTTTTCAAGCCTGACTTATCATAAACTTCAGCAAGATGAATAAGGTCTTCATAATGATAGTTCGGCATTGACTGACCGTGCTTATTTACATATCCTCTTAAAATTGCGTGTGCAAGGGGATTGCCTTGACTTTCAACCTCCCAGCCTCTGTAAATAAAAGTATGAGGATGTTGAGCCGCTGTTATCGAGTTCATCATAACTGAAATATCGCCGGCAGTAGGATTTTTCATTCCTACGGGAAGATCAAGACCGCTTGCTGTCAGACGGTGCTGCTGGTTTTCAACAGATCTTGCACCGATTGCGACATATGAAAGAATGTCGGAAAGATATCTGTGATTTTCGGGGTAAAGCATTTCGTCAGCACAAGTGAAGCCTGTTTCCTGCATTGCTCTGATGTGGAGGCTTCTGATTGCAACAACACCCTTTAACATATCTTCGCTTTTATGCGGATCAGGTTGGTGAAGCATTCCTTTGTAACCGTCGCCTGTTGTTCGGGGTTTGTTGGTATAAATTCTCGGAATAATAAGTATTTTATCCGAAACTTTCTCCTGAACACCCCTGAGTCTTGAAATATAATCTATTACGCTGTCATCATTATCTGCAGAACACGGACCGATAATCAGAATGAATCTGTTATCCCTGCCTTCAAAAACAGATTTGATTTCTTCGTCACGCTTCATTTTCATTGCTTCAAGCTCAGGTGTGAGAGGATACTGCGCTTTTATGTCCATGGGTATGGGTAATTTATGTTTGAAATTCATGTTCATTGTTGTTGCCTCCAGGCTATTTCTTATCAAACAATGCTCTGCGTTCGGTTGAATGACGCATCATTTTTCTCATTGAGTCAACATCTTCGGACTCAAGCATTGATTTAAGTTCGTTGAATTTGTCTATAAAAAGATTCATCTGTTCGAGAAGAGCAGCTTTGTTTTCTATGAAAAGTTCGCTCCACATCAGATCGTTTATGCGGGCGATACGGGTAAGGTCACGGAATGAGTCGCCCGTAAACTTTTCCATGTTTTCTTTGTCGTTACAGGTCATAAGAGTTATTGCGATGCAGTGGGTAAGCTGTGAGAGGAAGCCTATCATTTCATCGTGTTCCTCAGGTGAAAGAGTTGTAACGTTTGAAAATCCGAGCAATCTGCCGAGTTCCATGCAAGTGGTGATTGCTTCGGGAGTGTTTTTATCGGTAGGAGTGACAATATAGTTTGCTCCCGAAAACATTTTATCTGTGCTGTTTTCAACACCCGAAACCTCACGTCCTGCCATCGGGTGGGCGGCAATGAACTCCACATCGGGGCGAAGCATTCCCTGAACCTTATAAACTATACTGCATTTGACACCGGTTACGTCGGTGATGAGTGCACCGCTTTTCAGAAGGTTCTGATTCTTTTCGATCCACTCCACAAAAACATGGGGATAGAGGGCAAAAATAACGATATCCGCATCTCCGATTATATTTTCATCGAGCTCGGTTGATCCTTCATCAATCAGATTTTCTCTTAGCGCATAGTCGATTGAGCTTTGCTCTTTTGTTATGGCGCTTATGTGAAAGCCGAATCTTTTCAGCACCCTTGCATAGCTTCCGCCCAAAAGACCGAGACCGACTATCAATATTTTTTTGCTGACATCTACTATCATTTCAATTCTGCCTTTGCTCCGAGATTTTTTATATCCGCGAAGAAATCGGGATAGCTTTTTCTGATGGCTTCTGCCCCGTCAATTTCTCCGCCGTGTTTCGAAAGAATCAGCGACAAAGCCATAACAATGCGATGGTCGTTATGACCGCTGAGTTTTGCGTTTTTCTGAAGTTCCTGTTTCGGAACCGTGATTCTGTTTTGACCAAAAATCAGTCCGCCGCCGAGTTTCTGAAGTTCTTCATGCATGGCTTGTCCCCGGTCGCTTTCTTTCATCTTCAAACGGTCTGTGCCTGTAAGGACTGCGCCGTTTTTGAGAGATGCAAGAGCAATCAGCACGGGTCCGAGGTCGGGACAATCCGAAATATCCAGAGTGGGAGTGCCTTTTGAAATTTCGTTGAAATATTCTTTATAAACCTTGTCGCCCTGAAGACTGTCGGGGTTAAGATTGCCGATTTCAACATCCGAACCGATATAATTGAATGCATCGAGAAATGCGGCATTCGAATAATCTCCCTCAACTCTGCCTGAAAAAGAATGCAAACGGGATTTTCTGATTGCGATGTTGAATTCATCTTCAAATTCAATATTTGCTCCGAATGATTTCAGCGCAGAAAGCGTCAGATTTATATATGATCTGCTTTCAAACGGAGGAATAATACGGATTGATGAATCTTCGCCCAGATATACAAGTGCGAAAATAAGTCCTGTTATGAACTGACTGCTGATATTGCCGTTGATTTCATATTGTCCGCTTTTAAGCTTGCCGCAAAGAGTTACGGAGTTTTCGTTCTTTATAAATTCAAAGTTGTTATCATTGCATAACTTCTCATAAACATCAAGAGGTCTTTCGAAAAGTCTTGAACTGCCCTGCAAGGTGATTCTCTTTCCGAGACACAGCGCAAGCGGAATGAAAAATCTCAACGTGCTTCCGCTTTCTCTGCAATTCAGAACGGCATCGGTTGTTGCCGCAAAGTTTTCGGGATTTATAACAACCGTATCGTTTTCAACAGATATTTCAGCGCCCAAGGCTTTCAGACAATCGACGGTTGCAAGAATATCTTCGCTGAAATCGACTCCCGAAACAACACATTTTTCTTTTGATAATGCGGCGCCGATGAGATATCTGTGAGCCATGCTTTTTGACGGCGGAGCTTTTATACTGCCCCTCAGGTTGCAGGGGGTGAAAATTGCCTTCATATCATTTACCTTCTGTCAGATAATCTATTGCTTCGAGGTAACCGTCTGTGCCGTGTCCCGTGATTGTTTTCACGCAAGCAAGACGAACGTAGCTTATCTGTCTGAAATCTTCTCTTTCTTCAACCTTTGAAATATGAACTTCAACGGTTGGAATATTAACCGATTTAACCGCATCGAGAATTGCAATGCTTGTGTGAGTATATGCACCTGGATTTATAACAATTCCGTCTGCATTGCCGTAAGCATTCTGAATTTCGTCAACAAGGTCGCCCTCGTGGTTGGACTGAAAAATCTTTACTTCTGTATTCTTTTTTTCACAATGGCTGTTGATTTTATTTATTAAATCCTTATAAGTTTCTTTTCCGTAATGTTCGGGTTCTCTGATTCCGAGCATATTGATATTCGGTCCGTTTATAACGAGAATTTTCAAGTTATCAGCTCCGTTCTTGCTTTGAGAATAAACTCCGCTTCCTCTTCGGGAGTTGCCGAATCAGGAACAACAACATCGGCGGTTGATTTATAGATGTTTATTCTTTCGTCATAGAGTTTTTTCAGCTTTTCCGATGTGTCAGAAAGGGGTCTGTTATCTGTCGGAAACAGTCTGTCGGGATTTGCGTTTATGAAAAATATTTTTCCGTTTCTTCTGAGAGCGTTTATGTTTTCTTTGCGAAGCACGGCGCCGCCGCCTGTCGAAATTATTCTGCATCCCTCGGAAGAAACATCTTTTATAACTTCCGTTTCCAGATCGCGGAAATATTTTTCTCCTTTGCTGTTTATCAGCTCTTTTATTGAGCAACCGCATCGTTTTTCGATTTCTTCGTCAGTGTCAATAAAGCTGAAACCGTCAATATTCAGAAGCTTTCCGATTGTGCTTTTGCCGCTTCCGGGCATCCCTGTCAGAACAATATTTTCTTTTGATAAAAGGATATCCGAAAAAACCTTGTCTGCAACAGCTTGCGGAATTTCGGTGTCGTTGAATTTGCAAACCGCAACAACAGCCTGCATTACGAGCATATAAAGTCCGCCTTCGGTTTTTATGCCTCTTTCCTTTGCTTTCAGAACAAGATTGGTGGAAAGGGGATTATATACCGCATCCAGAACGCCTTCCGCTTTTTCGAAAACGGAAAGGTCAATCGGTTCGCTCTCGCAATCGGGATACATACCCGACGGCGTTGTGTTGATAATAATATCAGCATCGGAATGCGTGATTACAGCTTCTTCGTAGGTTATATATTTTTCGCTTTTTCTTCTGCTTACCGTTATTATTTCGGCGGCGCCCATATCTTCTGTCAAAACACGGGCTGTTTTGCTTGTGCCGCCTGTTCCGAGAATCAGAACTTTTTTGCCTTTCGGGTCAATACCGATCTTTTCGATAAGAGCTTTCATACCGTAGTAATCGGTGTTGTAGCCGTAAAGCTTTCCGTTTTTGTTTATGATTGTGTTGACTGCGCCTATTCGTTTTGCAACGTCGCTCAATGAGTCAAGATAGGGAATCACAGTCTGTTTATAGGGGATGGTAACATTTATCGCATTGAAATTCTTTTCGGCAAAGAAATTTTCTATATCGTCTTCGCCAAGCTCAATCAGTTCATATTCATAATCGGCGAGCTTTGCATGGATTTCTTTCGAAAAGCTGTGGGTCAGCTTCTTGCCTATGCATCCGTATTTTTTCATTGTTCATTCACTTCCGTTAAGCCAATCCGTGCCGTATCTCATTGTAAGCATATCGCAAACAACGATTGCCGTTGCCGCATCCTGAACAATCCTTGCTCTGTGAACAACAGCGGGGTCGTGTCTTCCTTTCGGTTCAACAACCGTTTCGGTCATATCTTTAAAATCAACCGTGTTCTGAGGCTTGAAAATCGTGGGGGTCGGTTTGATTGCGGTTCGGAAAACTATCGGCATTCCGTTGGTGATACCTCCGTTTATTCCGCCGTTATCGTTCTTTTCCGTAACGATTTTTCCGTTTTCAATCTTCAGGGGATCGTTTGCCCGGCTGCCTTTCATATCGGCGAATTCAAAGCCTGCGCCGAACTCAATTCCTTTGACGGCGGGTATTGAAAACATCATGTGAGAAATAAGACTTTCGACCGAGTCAAACCACGGTTCTCCGACGCCCTCGGGAATACCCGTTATTGCTGTTTCAAGAGTTCCTCCGACGCTGTCGCCGTCTTCTGCCGCTTCAAGAATTTTATTTTTCATTGTTTCTTCACAGGAGTCATCAAGAACGGCAAATGTCTTTTTGCCAAGCGCCTGAATATCCGATATATAATCACCGAAATCTCTGTCGGAAACCCCGCCGCAGCTTTTGACATGAGTTCCGACAAAAATTCCTTTTTGCTCCAAAGCCGATTTGCAGATGGCTCCTGCGGCAACAAGCGCCGCTGTTATTCTTCCGCTGAAATGTCCTCCGCCTCTTGAGTCCTGAAAGCCGTGATATTTACATTGTGCCGTATAGTCGGCGTGAGAAGGTCTGGCAACGGTTTTCAGCTGAGCATAATCCGAGCTGATGACATTTTCGTTCGGAATAAGAACTGTCACGGGAGTACCCGTTGTTTTTCCGTTTATAACACCGCTGACAATTCTGAAATCGTCCTTTTCTTTTCTCGGCGTGGAAATCTTTCCGTCAGGACGTCTGAGAGTGAGCATGTTTTCGATATATTCTTCATCAATTTCTATTCCGGGGGCAAGTCCGTCAAGAACGGCACCTATATATTCACCGTGGCTTTCGCCGAAGAGAGTGACTGCAATACTGTTACCGAATGTGTTTTTCATCAGTATCATCCTTTCAGACAGTTTTCAGCCATATCCATAACCTGACTGAATTTCATCTTTTTGATTTGGTATTTTCCGATCTCGTCAACCGTAGTAACCTCAACGGAATCTCCGTCGGCTTTTTTATCGTGAAAAGCAGCTTCTTTGATTTTATTCCAATCGAAATCTGCGGGATTGAAAAGATTGCATTTTTTCAGAACATTCACAACTCTCGGTCTTATTTCTTCGCCGCACATGGGGATAAGTCCGAGCGCAACGCATTCGCCGTGATAAAGCTCAGCCATGTTTCCGCTGCTTTCTATGCCGTGGCCGACGGTATGACCGAAGTTCAGAATCTTTCTGATACCTGATTCTTTTTCGTCTTGCTCGACAACGGATTTCTTGATGTTGAGCGAACGGATAATAATTTCATCGATGTTATCTTCTGTGTTTTTGTTTTCAAATATTTCAAAAAGCTCGCTGTCGGATGTAAGAGCCATTTTGATCGCTTCCGCAAGTCCGTTTGAGATTTGTCTGTCGGGAAGAGTTTTCAGCAGTTCGGGGTCGATAAGAACCTTCTTCGGCTGATAAAATGCACCGACGATGTTTTTGATTCCACCGAAATTTATTGCTGTTTTCCCTCCGATAGATGAATCTATCTGTGAAAGAAGCGTTGTTGGAATATTGTAGAAATCAACGCCTCTCATATATGCCGATGCAACAAATCCCGAAAGATCACCCACCACTCCGCCGCCAACGGCGACAACGCAGTCTTTTCTTGAAAAGCCGTTTTCAAGCATTGCATGAAGAAGTTTTTCGAATGTTTCAATGCTTTTTGATGCTTCGCCGGAGTTTACGGTGCATATAACCGGAGTTTTGCATTGGTTTGCAAGCTCCTGTGCATATTTTGCGGGAACACCCGAATCGGTTACAACAAGAACCCGTCTGTTCAGATTGAGATGCTTTCCCGCTTCTTTCAGAATTCCTCTTTCAACAACAATATCGTAGCTGTTATCCTTTAAATTCAAATGTATGTTCATATGAGTGCTCCTATATTTCGGTGTGAGGTGCAAAGGTTCCTGCAATTTTGAGCTTGTCACAGAGTTTGCTCAGCTCGGCTATCATTTTTTTGCCTTCTTCGTTGTTTGTTGTGCCGTCAATTTCTATATAGAAATAATACTGCCATGAATGCTTTTTCAAAGGTCTGCTTCTGAGAGCGGTCATGTTGTAGCCGTATTTTCCGATAATGCTTATCGCATTTGCAAGAGAACCTGCTTCGTTTTTAACGGTAAACATCAGCACGGAGCTCGTGAGTGTCGGCGACTCGGCTCTGACTTTTGAAAGAACGGCAAAACGTGTTGTGTTTTCTCCGCTCTTGTTGATGTTTGCTTCGAGAATTTTCAGCCCGTAAATCTCTGCTGTTTCTGCGCTTGCAATCGCTCCGAGAGATTTGTCATTCATTTCCGCAACTGTTTTTGCGGCGATTGCGGTGTTGTTCGCTTCTTCAGTTTCAAAGCCTCGGAGTTTTATATAATCATGGCATTGACCGAGAGCCTGCGGATGGCTTGTTACTTTTTTAACATCATCAACGGTTGCTCCGGGAACGCCGAGAAGATTCTGGTGAATTTCAAGCTCGTAAATTCCGTTTATAAAAAGATTTCCCGAAAAGATAAGGTCAATGGTTTGCCCGACTTCGCCGGCATAACTGTTTTCAATGGGAAGAACCGCCACATCAGCTTCGCCGTTAAGAACGGAATCATAAGCGGATTTGAAATCTCTGAATGAAATTCTGTTGCTGTCGGGGAAGATTCTTCCTGCGGCTATATGAGCAAATGCGCCTTCAACTCCGCTGTAAGCAACCTTAAGTCCGTTTTGCATGCGGTACTGATATGCCTTCGAGATATCCATAACTTTTTTTATGTATTCGATATAGTATTCTTTGATGATATCGTCATCTATCAGAGCCGAATTCTTTTCGATAACCGCTTCTTCTCTTTTGGGGTCGGAAATCGGAAGCCCGAATTCTTTTTTATATTCAAAAACCGTTTCAACAGCTTTCATTCTTTCAACAAAAAGTTTCGCCATCTGAGAATCTGCTCTGTTAATGATTTTTCTTGCTTCGTCCAATTTGTTTGACATATCCGAACCTTCCTTTCTGAACAGAAAAGCCTCACTTGCAGATGTTACAAGTGAGGCTTGAAAAATACTGTTTAACAATATTTTGAGTAATTTCCGAAAAACTTTTTCGCTCTCACAAGTAACTTTTCCATAGCAAAATAAGCATAGCCAAAATAATAGACTACGCTGAAGTTAAAGAAATATTCATTTGCACGAGAGAGAACCAAGCTCATAAATATTACCTTCGGTACTGAATTTTTCTAAATTATATTCCTGT
Source organism: Acutalibacteraceae bacterium (assembly GCA_045631105.1). Lineage (GTDB taxonomy): Bacteria > Bacillota > Clostridia > Oscillospirales > Acutalibacteraceae > CAG-177. The sequence goes on along the minus strand of JAZQTZ010000088.1, from coordinate 1,260 downwards.
GAAAATGAAAAGTCAAGAATAAATCGAAATTTTTTAGGTTTCAGTTTTCAGAAACATGCTTTTGTCCGCGAAAATCCCGATATTATTTGTGTTGACACAAAGAATGAGTTGTTGTAAAATCAAATAAAAATATAAAGGAGAAAATATATATGGCAAAAATTCTTATCAGCCCCGGCAAATATGTTCAGGGCGCAGGCGAAATGAAAAAGCTTTATGATTATGCAAAGGGCTACGGCAAGAAGGCTCTTGTTCTTATTACCGAATCGGGTTATAAGAGAATCGGTGTAACTGTTGAAAGCAGCTTTGCAGGTCAGGATTTTGAACTTGTTTTTGATTATTTCAACGGCGAATGCTCAAAGAACGAAATCAACAGACTTATTAAAATCATGGAAGAAAAGGGCTGCGACCTTGTTATAGGTATCGGCGGCGGCAAGATTCTTGACACATCAAAGGCTGTTGCTTATTACTGCAAGACACCTGTTCTTATCTGCCCCACAATCGCATCAACAGATGCTCCCTGCAGCGCACTTTCCGTTATTTATACGGATGACGGAGTTTTCGAAGAATATCTTTTCCTTCCCGCAAACCCCAACATGGTTCTCATGGATACAGACATCATTGCAGCTTCACCTGCAAGACTTACCGTTTCGGGTATGGGCCACGCACTTGCAACTTATTTTGAAGCAAGAGCTGTTATGGCAAAGGATGCAGGCACATGTGCAGGCGGCAAGGTTACATGCGCAGCTATGGCACTTGCAAAGCTCTGCTTTGACACACTTATGGATGAAGGCGTAAAGGCAAAGATTGCTCTTGAAGCGGGCGCTTGCACAGAAGCAGTTGAAAAGGTTATCGAAGCAAACACACTTCTCAGCGGTATCGGTTTTGAAAGCGGCGGTCTTGCAGGCGCACACGCTATCCATAACGGTCTGACCGTTCTTCCCGAATGTCATCATATGTATCACGGCGAAAAGGTTGCTTTCGGTACTCTCACTCAGCTCGTTCTTGAAAACATCGACACTGAAGAACTTCAGGACATCATTGACTGGTGCATCGACGTTGAGCTTCCTGTAACATTCCAGCAGCTCGGCCTTGAAAACGTAACTGACGCTCAGCTCATGGCTGTTGCAGAAGCTGCATGCGCAGAAGGCGACACTCTGGGCAACATGCCAATCATCATCACTCCTGAAAAGGTAGTTGCAGCGATGAAGGCAGCAGACGCTTACGGCAGATACTCACTGGGACTTTAATTAATGCTCGGCA
>JAZQTZ010000087.1:0-4034 GCA_045631105.1 Acutalibacteraceae bacterium | reverse complement strand
GTTCACGCCGTTAGCGAGGTCTTCGTCAATAAAATCGTATATAAAATTTGAAGAGGTGTTGATTTCGTCCATTGTTGTGTGTCCTTTCAATTATAAATTGCTGACAGCTGCTGCAAGTCTTGCTTTGATTTCATCCTCGCCGAGAAGCTGCATAATGGAATAAAGGTCGGGTGTGTTCTTTCTTGAGGTGAGGGCAATGCGGATAACCGTTGAAATATCGCCGACATGACCTTTGAAAGCCTCGGGGTTTTTCTTGTATTCCTTAACGTTGGGAGTGAAGCCGAGAGGCTCGCACATCTCTTTTATTTTTGCAAACCATGTGTCCTTATCATCTGCAAGAGAGAAGATTTCGGCATATTTTGTGATGATAGCCGCCGCGTCCTCTTTTGAGATGTTTTCGGGCATGGTGTAATCGGGCTGATAGAGTGATTTATAGAAATATGAAACGTAGTCTTTAACCTCGTTCCATTTTGCGATATCCTTACGGGGTTTGGGATTTTCTCTGTCGATATTCATCGCTGCGGTTGAGAATTCGGGGTCTGCGGTGAAAATCTCAAAGAATTCGGGGTCATATGCCTTTGACCATTCCGCAACGTTATCGTAAACCTGCTGTGCAGTCATAACCGAAATAACATTTTTGGAAACGTCGTTGAGCTTCACAAGGTCAAAAAGGCAGCCGCTTGAACTCATCTTCTTGAGGTTGAAAGGGAATTTATCAATGCCTTCCTTGGGATTTGCTCTGCGCCAGTCTTCGAAGTTTGAATTGAGAAGAGTGAGAAGATATTCGAGAACGCTTTCTTTGGGGAAGCCCTGCTCAAAGAAATAGCTGACAGCTGCTTCGGGGTCTTTTCTCTTTGAAAGCTTGCGCTTGTCGCCTGTTTCCTCGTCAATCTTCATAACCTGAGGAGTATGTGCAAATTTCGGCGCTTTATATCCGCAGACACGGAAAACTTCTATGTGTTTGGGAACGGAACAAATCCATTCCTCGCCTCTGATAACATGAGTTGTTCTCATGAAATGGTCGTCGCAGGCGTGAGCAAAATGATAGGTGGGAATTCCGTCAGACTTGAGAAGAACTTCGTCGATAATGTTTTCGGGCATTTCGATTTTGCCTCTGATAACATCTTCGAAAACGATTTTCTTATCTTCGCTTCCGCTTGAACGGAGTCGGAGCACCCAGGGTTTGCCGTCTGTTATGTTCTTTTCGATTTCCTCAAAAGTGAGGTCACGGCATTTTGCCCATTTTCCGAAGTAACCCCAGATAAGAGCATCGCCCTGTTCCTGTTCCTTGCGGAGTTCGGAAAGCTCGTCCGCTGTGCAGAAGCAAGGATAAGCAACGCCTTTTTCAACAAGGCTCTTTGCAACTGTCTGATAAATTTCAGCTCTCTTGCTCTGGGTATAGGGACCGTATGCGCCTTTTTCTGTTCCGTAACCGGTAACGCCTTCGGTGAATTCAACTCCGAAATAGTTGAAGCCTTCGATGATTGCGGAAACGCCGTCATCTATTTCACGTTTCTTATCGGTATCTTCTATTCTTAAGAATGAAACGCCGTTTGTTGTCTGTGCGGTGAGCACGTCAACGAGTGCGCTGAAAAGTCCGCCGATATGAAGATAGCCTGTGGGTGAGGGTGCGAATCTTGCAACTCTTGCACCTTCGGGAAGATTTCTTTCGGGATATTGTTCTTCATAATAATCGGGGGTTTTATCGATATGCGGAAAAAGAAGCTCCGCCAATTTTTTGTTATCCAAAACCGACACTCTCCTATTATAATAATAATTTTACTTATACTCTATTATTATTACAGAAAACTGCGCAAGTATCAAGAGGAAATTTTAATTTTTTGCAGATATATTTCTTCTTTTTTACTCTGACGGAATAATGCGGAGGAATTTTGTCCAAAATACGGATGAATATATAAGTGAAAAGGGGTTTACAAATGAAAATACGAAAAAAATCACCTAATATTTATCTTGCGCTTTTTGCCTGCATTATCGCAGTCGGTGCAGGTGCGGCGGCAACATTCAGGGAAAATTCCGCAAAGAAGAACGAAACCGATGAATTTACCAGAATGACGGTTGAATGGAAAACCGAGGAAACAAGCATACCGCTGACCTATGACGTAAACATCGGAGTCAGCGGTATTGCGGATGAGCGTGATTTTGTTCCCGAAACAACCGTTCTGATTGAAAAGAACAAGCCGTTTTCAGGGAGTTTTGCCATGCCTATGGGTACGGATATTATAAAGGATTACAGCAACGGCGAAATGGTGCTTTCAAAAACGATGGGGGATTGGAGAGTGCATAACGGCGTTGATTTTTCGGGCAGCGCAGGGAATGATGTTGTTGCGGTTGCTGACGGAAAAATCACAAAGGTCTATGACGACAGTTTTCTTGGCACAGTTGTTGAAATCGACCACGGAAACGGAATGACAGTCAGATACTGCGGAATGAAAAACGGGAGCTGTCTGCCCGAAGGAAGCAATGTTAAAATGCGTGAAAAAATCGGCTCGCTCGGTCATATCCCCGTTGAAATCGGCGAAGAAGACCATCTTCATCTTGAAATCCTGATTGACGGCGAATATGTTGACCCTCTTAAAGCGCTCAATAAAGTAAGAGATGAGATTTGACCTGAATGAATTGGTCATGGCGAAGCATATATCATTTATATGATGGCGGATGCAATGTCTGCCCGGCTCCCCATGGGCAAAATGCCACCGTCCGACGCATCCGCCTTGTTTTCGGAAGCTATTGCTCCCATTTCATACTATGCGGATAAGTCGTAAAGTGATTAAAAATAACCCGAAACAGTTTTTGTTTCGGGCTGTTTTTTTATATATGTTTTTCTATAAAAGCTTTCATTCTGCGGTCATATTCTTCTTTTGCATCGTAGTAGCTGAAAGCATGTTCCGCACCAGGCACAGCGAACATTTCTTTTTCCGTCGGGCATGCATCATAAAGACGTTTGCACATTTCAAACGGTACAAGAGCATCCTCTTCGCCGTGAACAAACATAACGGGATTAACGGCATTCTGCATTGTTCCGAGAGGAGTTGCATCCTTTTTCAGGTCGTATTTTGAAATGTTACGGCAGAAGATATTTGTTATCTCTGTAACAAAATCCGAGGTATGCTTAAGACCCATATCCTTCATTTTTTTCGAAACCTGCTCAAAGGCGCTTGTGAAACCGCAGTCCTCAATAATAACCCTGACCTGTTTCTGCGGATTGTTATTATTGACGAGCATAACGGTTGCCGCACCCATGGAAATTCCGTGGAGAACGATTTCGATATCATTGCCGAAACGTTCAACGAGATAATCAATCCAGAGTTTTATATCTTTATAATCAAGTGCGCCGAAGCCGATTTTGTTGCCGTCGCTTCTTCCGTGGCCTCTCAAATCAGGCAGAAGATAGTTGAAGCCCATGATGTTTCTGTAAAACGGGAGAAGGTGGCTGCATTCGTCGGGACCGTTACAGTTATGACCGTGAACGCAGATTGCAAAACGCTTTGTTTCTTTTTCTGCAGGGACATACCATGCTTTGAGACGAAGATTATCTTTTGAAATGATTTCAAGGTCTTCGGGATTTAAAGAATAGAGATAATTATTATTCTTTTTGCGGATTTCCGCACGGAGCATTCTTTTCGGATCTTTATCGATATAAGGTTTCGGACGCTTTATGCAAGCCTGTCTGTAACCTTCTGCGCCGAATATTGCGGCGGTAACAGCGGAAAATGCGCCGATTCCGATTAATACCTTTCCTTTTTTCACGGGACATCCCCCTTTCTATATATAATATACTATCATAAAAGGCAAAATAATTCAATAAAATACGCTGTTCAAAAAATTTTTTAAAAAATTTCAAAAAAACTGTTGACAAATCGGAAATGATATAATATAATGAACAAGCTCTTTGGTGAGGGCAGTTAAATGGCGGCATAGCTCAGAGGCTAGAGCAACCGGTTCATACCCGGTAGGTCGTGGGTTCAAATCCAACTGCCGCTACCATATTTTTATTTGGCCCGGTGGTCAAGCGG
>JAZQTZ010000086.1:0-11103 GCA_045631105.1 Acutalibacteraceae bacterium | reverse complement strand
CGTTGCGTTTTTTAGTCGGTGTTGATGACGTTGAGGGTCCACCCGTTCCCATCCCGAACACGGTAGTTAAGCTCAACAGTGCCGAAAATACTTGGCTGGAAGCGGCCCGGGAAAATAGGTCGACGCCGACACTTTTATTTAACCACCCAATAGGGTGGTTATTTTTTTGATGACTGATAAAGGCTGAAACCACAAAGAGGATGATTCTTATGAATCATCCTCTTTGCTTTCTTCGTCACACCCGTTTTGACGTACATCAAGTACGCCTGAAAAACGGGTGTTCCTTGTATTTCAACCTTTCTGAGCCATCAAAACGGAAATCAAAAAATTATTTCGGTCGAAGAAAACGCCGTCTGTATTTCTGTCTCTTGACACGGCTTGCCTGCACATGATAATATCTTGAGGTGAACGGAATAATCCGAACCTGCCCGAAAGCGAGTCTTTTCTCCGCTTTTCGGAGTTTCGGCATTGAAAGGCGTCAGCCTTCCTGCAACCTCAACAACCAAAAATCGTCTGAAAATCCTTCGTTTTCGGGTCGAAGAATTTTCACGGAGAGGATTTTTGGTCAACCAAGGAACAAAACACAGCAAATCCTTTGTGGATTTGCGAGTATTTTAACGATGGGTGAACGGAAATCAGCCCGTGAAAATCACGGCTTGGATTATTCCGTTCACCTTAACGGTGATTTATATGAAAAAAGAAATTTCCGCAAGGCTTCAAAAATGGGATATTCTGAAATTTATCCTCATATTTCTCGTTGTCCTCGGTCACATTGCCGATTTTAACACCAAAAACAACGAATACATGAAAACCCTCTACCTTGCGATTTATACTTTCCATATGCCCCTTTTCATTTTCGTTTCGGGACTGTTTGCAAAAAAGACGGTCAACGAAAAACGAAAAGACAAAATTTTCAGCTATCTCGTTCTTTATTTCGCCTTGAAATTCATAAATTTCCTCTATTTTTGGATATCATCGGGCAAAGCGTCATTCACCGTTTTAACTGAAACGGGTCTGCCGTGGTTTATGCTTGCTCTTTTCTTCCACTCGCTGATAACCATAGCCGTCAAGGACTTTTCTCCGAAATATGTCATGATTTTTTCGGTCATTCTCGCCTGCCTTGTCGGATACGATAAAAACATCAACAATTTTCTTGCTCTTTCAAGAGTAATAGTCTTTTTCCCGTTTTATTATGCAGGCTATCTGTTTGATGTCAAAAAAATCGAGGCGCATTGCAAAAAAACCGCTCCGAAAATTGTTTCCGCCGTTATTCTTGCGGTGTTCATTCTGACAGCTGTTTTCACCGTTGACAGATTCTATTGGCTCAGACCCCTCGTGACGGGCGCAAATCCGTTTTCAAGGCTGGATACCTGCGCTGATTACGGCTTTCTTATCCGTCTGGGATATTATGCGGTTGCGTCGGCGTTATGTTATGCGATTATCGTTCTGACTCCCTCAAAAACACCCCTCGGAATTGCCTCAAAAATAGGAAGACGAACTCTCCCCGTCTACGCTTTCCATTATATAATATTGTATATTCTTTATTATGACCTCGGAATTCAGCAGATGCTCGAAAAAATCTCGCCTCTTCATTGGGAATGGTTTGCTCTGCCCCTTGCATTGGCTGTCACCCTTGTTTCTGCAAACGGTTTATTCAACAAAATAATAAATTTTGTTGCAAATGTTCCGACGAAACATGATTGACATATTTTTGAAAAAGTGATTTAATATATTTATCAAAAAAGGAGGCTGTAAAAATGCTTAAGAAAATTCTTTGTGCAGTTATGAGCGTTATGCTCGTTCTTTCCGTCGGAATTATCGGCGCAAGTGCCGAAGGCGGAGACTATGTTATCGTTTCACCTTATGCAGACGTAATCTGGGAAGGCGATAACGCATGGGGTGCTTATAAAGGCACTCTCCACACTCACACAACCTACAGCGATGCAAGCGAACCTCTCAGCGTTATGATAAAAGAATATTATAATCAGGATTATGATTTCGTTGCAAATGCAGACCACGGTGTAACAGGTGTTGACTGGGATAAAGCTCCTTCGTTCCCTGCTCTCTATCTCTATCAGCCCATTATCGGCTGCAAGTTCGAACATCTCACAACAGAGGAATACGAAGCTATTCAGAACGGCACATATCCTCTTTATAACGGTACTGTAAGAAACAAGAAGATGGTTCCCGTTCTCGGTGCAAATGAACTCAACTTCATTTCACTTACCAAGAACCACGTAAACGGTTATTTCCTTCCCGAAAATGTCGGAACAGGTTTCCCCGGATGCGAAAATGCTTGGGGTTTTGACCAGGCTCTTGCTTACATTGAAAAGAACGGCGGTCTTTCACACATCAACCATCCCGGTGACTGGCTTGATTCCAACGCAAATCCCGAAGTTGTCAACGACCCCGAAATGATAAAGCTTTACGGCGACCTTATCCTCAAATATGATTCCTGCCTCGGTACCGAAGTTTTCAACGAAAAGAACGGTACAACCGGCTATGACAGAGTTCTTTGGGATAACCTTCTTATGTATATTCTTCCCTACGGCAAGAATGTTATCGGCTTCAGCAACACCGATGCGCACACCACAGATATGGTCAACTCTTCTTTCAATATCTTCATGATGGAAGAAAATAACGTTGAAAATATCAAGGAAACCATGCAGGAAGGCAACTTCTTCATGGTAACAAGAAATCTTCGCAAAAATGTTGTTAACGAAATCGGTCCTGACGAAGCATTCGATGTTATCGACCAGATAGGTCTTTCCTATCCCATGTTCACAAAGGTTGCAGTTGACGGCCATAAGATTACCGTTTCTGCAAAGGATGCTGACACAGTTCAGTTCATCGCAAACGGCAAGGTTATCAAGAAGTGCGAAATCGGTTCTGAAGATGTAACTCTCGACCTCGATACTATCGAAGGCGCAGAAGATTTCCTCTATGTAAGAGCTGAACTCCTCGGTGAAGGCGGTATGACAATCACTCAGGCTCTCACAATCGATAACGGCACAGAACCCCTTGAATTTGCCGAAAAAACAGGCTTTGAAGCTCTCTGGGAAGATATTCTCACAATTCTCTCCTCGCTTCGTATCGTCGTTATTGTTCAGGAAATCATAAGAGCAATATAAAACCAACGGCTGAGCAAAAGCTCAGCCGTTTTTGTTGTTTCAGAAGTTATCTCTGTTTTTCTGATTCTGCTGGTTCTTGTTGTTCTGCTGATTCTTCTGGTTGTTGTTCTGGTTGTTATTCTGCTGATTGTTCTGCTGGTTCTTATTGTTGTTGTTTTCCATAGTGAGATTCTCTCCTTAATGTTTTTGAACACTCGGTTCATTTCTATTATGCCGCCTTTACGCCGTTTAATACTTATTGACAAAAATTTTTGATATGATAAAATTATAATGGTGATTTATATGATATATTATTTTTCCGCAACGGGCAATTCAAAGCATGCCGCCGAGGCTATTGCCGAAAAAACGGGCGATACTGCGTTTGATATCGTTGATGCGCTGAAAAACGGTCTGCCCGAAAATAAAACGGATAAAACAGGTTTTGTTTTTCCCGTCTTTTTCTGGGGTCTGCCTGAAATTGTCAAAAGATTTGCATCCATGCCCGAGGTGAAAAATTCTCTCGGAAATTATGTTTTTTGCGTTATAACCTGTGGTGCAAACACGGGCACGGCGGATAAAATGCTCGAAAAGGCTCTCGGCAGAAAAATGAATTACAGCTTTTCTCTTAAAATGCCCGATAATTACGTTATGATGTATGACCCGTGCGAAAAAGAGAAAGCAAAAAGATATCTTGCTCATGCCGATAAAGAGCTTGAGATAATCTGCGATGAAATCGGCAGAAAAGAAAACAAAAAAAGCGGCGCTTCAGGCGGTGAATTCAACAGCTTTATCGTTTCAAAGCTCTATAATCCGTTCAGAAAAACCAAAAATTTCTTTGCGGATGATAAATGCACTTCATGCGGACTTTGCAAAAAAATCTGCCCCGAGGATGCAATAGTTATCGAAAACGGCAAACCGAAATGGATAAAGAAAAAATGTCAGCATTGCACGGCATGTATTAACCGCTGCCCCGCAAAATCGATTCAATACGGAAAAAAGACCGCCGAAAGAGGCAGGTATTCTTATTACAATACAAAGGGAGAATGAACATGATAGTTAAAAATTATTTCGGAACAACCGCAGACGGCAGAGATGTTGACTGCTATACAATAAAAAACACAAAGGAAACCGCCGTTGATATCATAACCTACGGCGCAACAATCAACAGCATTTATGCTGCCGATAAAAACGGCGTTTTTGCCGATGTTCTTATCGGATTTGATACCGTTGAGGGTCACGAAAAATATTCGGATTATCAGGGCATGACAGTCGGCAGATATGCAAACCGTATTGCAGGCGGAAAGTTCACAATCGACGGCGTTGAATATAACGTTGAAAAGAATGAAAGAGAAAAAACCTGTCTTCACGGCGGTGCAGAGCTTTCAAAGGCAGTCTGGAAAGCAATCATCATTGACGATTGCTCTCTCGAAATGAGCTACACAAGCCCCGACGGCGCAATGGGTTTCCCCGGCAAGGTTGATTTCAAGGTAACATTCACCCTTTTCGAGGATAACTCACTCAAGGTTGATTATTTTGCAGTCAGCGATAAGAAAACCGTTATCAACATGACAAACCACGCATATTTCAATCTCGCAGGCAAGGGCGACATTCTCGGTCATGAACTCATGATTAACGCCGATGCTTATACTCCCATCGATGAAGACAGCATTCCCACGGGCGAAATCAGACCCGTTGAGGGAACTCCCTTTGATTTCAGAGTGTCAAAGCCTATCGGCAGAGATATCGATGCGGATGATGACCAGCTTGTTATCGGCAAGGGTTATGACCATAATTTCTGCCTGAACGAAGGCGACGGCCCTGCTGCTGTTGCATATGACCCCGAAAGCGGCAGAATGCTCGAAGTTTTCACCGACCTTTGCGGCGTTCAGCTTTACACAGGCAACTTCCTTGACGGAACAAAACCCGGCAAGAAGGGCGAAGGACTTATCAAAAACGCAGGCTTCTGCCTTGAAACACAGTTCTATCCCAACACACCTAATATGCCCGAATTTCCGCAGTGCACAATCGATGCAGGCGAAAAATTCACATCCTGCACCGTTTTCAGATTTTCTGTTAAATAATTCCATACTTACTTAATAGTCTGTTAATTTATGCGGCTTAGGTGAATAAAATAATACGAACCTGCCCGAAAGCGAGCCTTTTCGCCGCTTTTCGGAGTTTCGGCATTGAAAGGCGTCAGCCTTCCTGCAACCTCAACAACCAAAAATCGTCTGAAAATTCTTCGCTTTCGGGTCGAAGAATTTTCACGGAGAGGATTTTTGGTCAACCGAGGCACAAAACGCAGCAAATCCTTTGTGGATTTGCGAGTATTTTAACGATGGGTGAGCGAAAATCTGCCCATGAAAATCACGGTTCGTCTTATTCTATTCACCTAAATGTAACAGATTATTTCACGGCTATTCATAAATTCGTTAAAAAATAGAGTATAATTATAGTTGTAAACTAAAATTAATTTAGTTGGAGGGGGATAAAATTATGGCAGCAGAAATAATTCTTGTTGTTGATGACGACACCAACATTTGCGAACTCTTAAGACTCTATCTTGAAAAAGAAGGCTACGAAGTTGCTCTTGCACATAACGGTGCAGATGCCGTTACAGCATTCCGTGAACTTTCACCGAGCCTTATGCTCCTTGATATCATGCTTCCCGTTCTTGACGGTTGGCAGGTTTGCAGAGAGGTCAGAAAGTTTTCGGATAAACCCATCATCATGCTCACCGCAAAGGGCGAAACCTTCGACAAGGTGCTCGGTTTTGAGCTTGGCGCAGATGACTATGTTGTTAAACCTTTTGATGCAAAAGAAGTTATGGCAAGAGTAAAGGCTGTTCTTCGCAGAAGCGGTTCCGTTGCGCAGACCGATATCAAGGAAGTGCGCTACGACAAACTTTCAATCAATCTCACAAACTATGAGCTCCGTGTTGATAACAAAAAGATTGACACGCCTCCCAAAGAGCTTGAACTCATTTATCATCTTGCAAGCAACCCCAACAGAGTTTTCACAAGAGACCAGCTTCTCGACGAAGTATGGGGCTTTGATTACTACGGCGACTCAAGAACGGTTGACGTTCATGTTAAGCGTCTTCGCGAAAAGCTTGAAGGTGTTTCTGAAAAATGGGAGCTCAAAACGGTATGGAGCGTTGGCTATAAGTTTGAAACAAAGGACTGAGAATAAATGCACGGCAGAAAATACTCCGGTCTTTTCCGCAAATATTTCATTGTTACCATATCGATAATTCTTGCAAGCTTCGTCTTTATCGGCGGGGCTTTGCTTCTTTTGGTGTCCAAGCTCTGGATGGACGATAAAAACGCCCTTCTTGTTGAAAACACAATGAGCGTTGCGCAAAACACGAGCGACGTTCTTGAATCCGACTACATGGGCGAAAGCAGCCGAGGTTCGGTTATTGTTATCTGTAACACGCTTATGCAGATTTCAAATGCCGTTGACTGCGATATTTTCATAACGAATCTGAACGGCGAAGTGGTTTACTGCAAGGAAATTCTGCAGTCCAATATGGCGCTTTATACGGGGAACTGCCTTGTTCATAACAGCTATAAGGTTCCCGAAAATATTCTCAAAGACGCTTCAAGCGGAATTTACAGATCAACGGGTGACCTGGGCGGTTCGCTGGGCGATATCCATTTCATTGTTGCTGCACCTGTTAAGGTTAACGGAGATGTTGCGGGATATGTTTTCTCAACCCAGCCCATCGTCGGCGGTCTGACACCCTATATCGCAGGCATTTTCAGGATGTTCTTCATTGCGGCTCTTTTTGCTCTTGCTCTGACGTTCATCATTGTTTATCTTGTTTCACGCCGCCTTGCAAAACCGCTTCAGCAGATGTCTGCGGCGGCAAAGCAATATGCAACAGGCGATTTCTCAACAAGAGTTGCCATCAAACGAGGAAAACTGCGTATTTTCGGTCAGGACGAGGTTGACGAGCTTGTTCAGGCGTTCAATACAATGGCGCAAGCGCTTGCAACCCTTGAAATGTCACGCCGAAGCTTCGTTGCCAATGTTTCGCATGAGTTGAAAACCCCGATGACAACAATCGGCGGATTTATTGACGGCATTCTTGACGGAACAATCGGCGAAGATAAAGAAAAACAATATCTCGGAATCGTTTCAAATGAAGTGAAACGCCTTTCAAGACTTGTTACGGGAATGCTCAACATGAGCAAAATCGAAGCGGGCGAACTTGACCTTAAGCCTCAGCGATTTGATATTTCCGAGATGCTTTTCATGACTCTTCTGAGCTTTGAACAGGTTATTGATAACAAACATATCGAAATCAGAGGTCTTGACACAATTCAGCCAAACCCCATAACAGCGGATAAGGATATGATAAATCAGGTTATCTATAATCTTGTTGATAATGCGGTTAAGTTCACTCCCGAATCGGGATATATCGAAGTTACCTCAAAAGCCGATTCGGAAAAGATTATTCTCAAGATAAAAAACAGCGGTAAGGGTATACCGAGCGAAGAAATTGAAAAAATATTTGAAAGATTTTATAAGGTTGATAAATCGAGAAGCTACGATGTCAAGGGCGCCGGAATGGGTCTTTATATTATAAAAAATATTATAGAGCTTCACGGCGGAAATATCACCGCGCGCAGTGAATACGGCGAATATGCGGAGTTTATAGTTCAATTACCTTTAAATTAATGTTCAAACTTATTTAATAACAATAGGTTATTATTTTATCATAATCTTTTTTCCCACGGAGGAATAAACATGAACGAAGAATTCAGAAACAACTATGAAAACGAAGGCTTTTCCGCTTCCCCGACGGAAAACACTGAACCGAAGGAAAAAACCAATGATATGCCGTTTTTCGGTGCCGAAGTCAAGGATGTGCCGACGGTTGAAGCAGAGGTTGTTGAAACTCCCGATACTCCTCAGCCCCCCGAAAATCCCTCGTATCAGCAGCAGAGTTATAAACCGCCTTTCAACGGTTATTATGCTCAGCCGAATAACACCCAGCAGCCCTATTACTATAATCAGCAGAGTTATAATCCCCCTCAGCCTCAGAAATCGGGCAAGGGCAAGAAGATTTTCTTTGCGATTATTGCCATCGTGATTGTTTTTGCGCTCGGCTTCGGTGCGGCTTCAATTTCAAAATCTGCCGACAAAGCTCCGTCATCCTCAACGAGCGATAAACCCGTCAACAAAGACCTTCCCAAGGTTGACATAAACGAATCGCCCGTGTCTCCCACCAAGCTTTCAAGCGGCGGAGTTCTTTCGGGTGCGCAGATTCATGCGAAGCTCAGCAAGAGCAACGTAGGTATCGTTGTTTATGCACGCAACACCAATTCTTCTGCAGGCGAAGGCTCGGGCATCATCATGGGCGAAGATAAAACAGGCACATACACTTATATCATCACCTGCGCTCATGTTATCAACGATGCAGGCGTCAATGTCAGCGTTCAGACCGAAGACGGCACAACCTATGAAGCTGAAATTGCAGGTTTCGACACAAGAACGGATATCGGCGTTCTCAAAATCAAGGCAAGCGGTCTTCCTGCCGCTGAATTCGGCGATTCAAATTCGCTCCTTGTCGGCGACCCCGTTTATGCAATCGGTAACCCCGGCGGCATTGAATTCTTTGGAACTCAGACAACAGGCTATATTTCCGCTATCGACAGACCTGTCAGCTCCGAAATCGGCTACACAATGAAATGCATCCAGCATGACGCCGCTATCAACCCCGGCAATTCGGGCGGTATGCTTATTAATGCTTACGGTCAGGTTATCGGCATCAATTCCCAGAAAATTGCCGCAACGGAATATGAAGGCATGGGCTTTGCAATTCCCATTTCTTCCGCAAAGGAAATCATTGAAAGCCTTATTCAGTTCGGTTATGTTCCTGACAGACCCAAGCTCGGCATCACTTATTATCCCGTCAGCGCAAGCGCACAGTACAGCATGATTGCGCAGATTAAGGGTCTTCCCGCAGGTACACTTATCATCAACGATATCGACCCCGACAGTTCACTCGCAAACACCAATGTCAGACAGTATGACATGATTACTGCAGTAAACGGCAATCCCCTCACAACTGCGGATGTTCTTCTTGAACTCATAGACGGCGGTAAGGTCGGCGATAAGTTCACCCTTTCGATTTGCAGAGTCAACAGCAACTACACCTTCGAGGAATTTGAGGTTGACATCACCCTTATCGAAGATAAGAGCAGCTCCGAACCCATAACCACAACCCAGCCGCAGTATGTTGACCCGTTTGAATATTTTTATGACCAGTTCGGATTTTGATTATTCTGATTGATTATAATGGCGACGGAACGCAAACAGAGTTTGCTTGACGTTTTTTCGCAATCGACGTATACACGATACGCCTTCATGCGAGAAAAACGCCATCCGTCACCATTCTCACCAATCATATTTAATCAAAAATGTAAATCAACGGAACGTAAAATACAGAGGTGAATAAAATGAAAGTTCTCATTGTTGTTGATATGCAGAATGATTTTATCGACGGTGCGCTCGGAACAAAGGAAGCCGTTGAGATTCTTCCTGCCGTAAAGGCAAAAATCGAAAATTTTGACGGCAGAGTGCTTTTCACCCGTGATACTCATGAGGCAGATTATCTTGAAACTCAGGAGGGCAAAAATCTCCCCGTTGAGCATTGTATCAGAGATACCTACGGCTGGCAGATTCATTCCGAGCTTGAGGCTCTCCGAAAGGAAGAAGCGATTGATAAGCCTTCATTCGGAAGCGTCGCTCTCGCTCAGCTGCTCAAAACCTACGACACCTATGAGAAAAAAATCGAGGAAATAACCCTTGTCGGTCTTTGCACCGATATCTGCGTTATCTCGAACGCCATGATTATCAAGGCTTATCTTCCCGAAACTCCGATTATTGTTGATTCGCAATGCTGCGCAGGTGTCACCCCCGAAAGCCATAGCCGTGCGCTTGAAACGATGGCGGTCTGCCAGATAAAAATAATATAAAATTATGACCCTGCGGTAAAAATTTCCGCAGGGTCTTTTGTTTTCGGAGATTATATACTATAATGTATGCATAAACAGGAGGGTGATATTATGAAGCTCTACATAAAGCAAAAAGTTTTTTCGTGGAAAGATAAATTTACCGTCAAGGATGAACAGGGCAATGATAAATATTTTGTTGAGGGCGAGTTCTTTTCGTGGGGCAAGAAACTCCATGTGAACGATATCAACGGAAACGAAGCGGCGTTCATTCAGCAAAAGGTTTTCAGCTTTCTCCCCAAATATTTTGTGTTTGTTAACGGAGAGCAGATTGCCGAAATCGTCAAGGAGTTCACCTTGTTAAAACCGAAATACAGGATTGAAGGGCTTGACTGGGATATTAACGGCAATTTCTGGGCGCATGATTATGAAATAACCAAAAACGGAAAAACAATCGTCACTATCCGCAAAGAATGGATGACATGGGGCGACAGCTATGAGCTTGATATAACCGATCCGCAAGATGAAATTGTTGCTCTTGCGGTTGTTATGACAATTGACTGCGTTATGGCGGCTGCAGCGGCAGCATCTGCGGCGACAACTTAAAATCAAAAAGAAAAGCGGCACAGTTCCGAAGAACTGCGCCGCTGTTTTTGTTTAAGAATTAGTCAGCCTTGGGAGCATAGAGGTCCTTAAGACGAAGAAGGTGATCATATCTTTCAACAGCTGTCTTCTCTGCAAGAGCGAAGAGTTCTTCTGCTCTTTCGGGGAATGAGCGTGTAAGTGATGAATAACGAGCTTCGTTGAGAAGGAATTCTCTGTAGCTGCCTGTTGCGGGCTTGCTGTCAATTGTGAAGGGATTCTTGCCTTCAGCCTTGAGAGCGGGATTGTAGCGGAACATGTTCCAGTAACCGCAGTCAACAGCCTTCTTCATTTCGTTCTGGCAGTTGATCATACCACCCTTGATTGAGTGCATTTCACAGGGAGCATATGCGATGATGATTGAAGGACCGTTGTAAGCTTCTGCT
>JAZQTZ010000085.1:0-2073 GCA_045631105.1 Acutalibacteraceae bacterium | reverse complement strand
TTACGGTCTGTAATGAAGATAAATAATTCTGCCGATATCGTCAATTCTCCAGACGTAGGCGATTGCTTTTCTGTAGATATAGTTAAGCTTTGATTTCAGAGTTTTAAGTTTGAAGTTGAATTCTCTCGGCTCAACCGTATCATAAAGCTGTGTGACGCATTTGCATTCGCTGTCCGTTTTGATTTGTGTTGCGGCAAGGACAAATAAATTTTTGTCGTAGGGCAACCTGATTGATTTTGCACCGTTTGTTTCTATCTCATATTTAAAGAAGAAAAGCTGATGCGCATAATCATCGCCTTTGGCGGAGTGGGTGTGGGTGCATTCCCATCCCAGAACATCGGTTTTGATTTTTGCCGTACGCTTCATGCCGTATAAATCCCAAGCGAAGGGTCTTTCTTCGATGTCGCTGACTTTGATTTTAACGGGTTTGCCATCAACGTCAAACGTGTATTCCTTGTCACCGTCAAGGCTTGCGCAAAGAATAACAAGTTTGTTGTATCCGCCGTCAAGGGTGAGCGTTTGTCCGTCTGCAATCAAAGAATCGTATTCGCCTTTATTCAAAGCAAAATCAACTCCGCCGCTTGTGATGATATTCGGAACAAGTTCTTCGGGAATTGTGTAATTCTTGCCGTGAATACCGTTACCCGAACGTGACTGATTTGAAGAAAAAGCCTTTGTATTAAGCGGGAGCTCAATGAATGAACACAGAGCGGTTTTTCCTTTATTATCCATAGGCGCAAGAGTTAAAGCAAAGCTCTTGATTTCATAAGGATTCATATCAAACACAAGCGAGCCGTCTTTTACTGTTGCGTCACCGATATGCTCTTCGGAAGCGTAAATTTCACGGGCGGAAACTATGCCGTTGCCAAGCGATAATCTTGCATTTTTATGAGCTTTGTTGCAGCCTTCGTTTACTCTTACAACAATTTCATCTGTGTTTTCCGCTTTCTTGATTGTACGGATGATAATTTCGTTGTCGGAAATATTCGCAAAACTGTAGCAAGCGCCGAGAATACCCGTATGTTTATCGGCAACAAAAGCCGCCATGGGAGCGCTGAATTCACGGGCGGCTGCCTGTACCCTTGAAATATCCGAACCCTTATGAGCGCAGATTGCATAGCCGTAACGGTTAAGACCGAGATCCATCATACTCTGAACAGAAGCGGGTCTTGAGTTGTTGAGAGGTGTGAGTATAACCGTCATTCTCAGAGTGTTATCCGCAAATTTATCCCAACCGTATTTGCAGTCGCTTAAAACGGAAACGCCGAATTCTTCATTTTTATCGGTTAAGTCAACCCATTTCTGTGCAGGAACTTCATAAATTTCGGGCTTTGCGTTGCCTCTTTTTATTGCTCCGAGACCGAGGTCAAAAGTTGCTTCTTCATTTGAGCAGGTAAAGCTGAAAACGTTTTTGCAAAGCGTTCTCTGACTGTTCCATTCAAATTCGCACTGAACTTCAACCATATCCGAGCCTGCGGAAAGTGAAATATTATTTGTGAAAACCGAATCATCGCATTGCTGAATGACCTGAATTGTGCATTTTGCGGGACCTTCTTCGATTATTCTTGATTTAACAAGCTTTGCAATTCTGTTGTGATTTCTTATTGATTGCTTGTA
This sequence comes from Acutalibacteraceae bacterium, assembly GCA_045631105.1. Classification (GTDB taxonomy): domain Bacteria; phylum Bacillota; class Clostridia; order Oscillospirales; family Acutalibacteraceae; genus CAG-177. Next base: position 456 of record JAZQTZ010000085.1, on the reverse strand, counting down.
TTTGATTTCCCAAGCAGGATAAAGCCAGCCACCCGCATAATTATCAAAAATTCCGAGAACGATGGGCTCTTTGAGCAGTTCTTTGCCAATTTCTTTGTCGTATATCGAGCCGATATCTCCGTTTTCGTTAAGGGTGACGGTATAACGCTCGTTTTCAAGAGATTTTTCGGAAACCCTGAGTTCTGTTCTGATTGCAGAAGGAGTTCCGTTCACGGTAACATCAAAAACGCAATATGAATGCGGCGGCATATCTGCAATAAACGCAATTGTTGTTTTGCCTTTTCCGCTTTCCGAAATCTGTGACGGAATTTCTTTTCCGTCACAATCACAAACGGAAATATACTCGTATTCACCGTCAAGAGTTGCGGTGACACAGCTCTTTCTTCTGATTTCCATAGGATTGTTGACAACCACGGGAACACCTTTGCAGAACGATGTGTCAAGCATTGAAGCAAC
>JAZQTZ010000084.1:0-9601 GCA_045631105.1 Acutalibacteraceae bacterium | reverse complement strand
TGGGATATGGTTAAGACTGACCTCGGTGTTACAACAACAGTTAACAACACCAACCTTGTTATGACAGAAGATAACTGGATTACATCATGGTATGTAAGAGTTAAGGAAGGTCTTGCAGACGGTGACACAGGTAACTCCTTCTCACCCATCGAAATCTATAAGCACAACACCAACACCGCAACAGGTAAGCCCGGTGACTCAAGAAGACTTGCAGACCTTTGCACAGCTGATGTAGCAGGTACATACAACTCATCAAAGTCACTTGCTCTCAGAACTGCAAACGTTAATCACGTTCTCCTTGATGACACATATCACACCTTCACAATCGGCGAAGCTCCCGTTACACCTCCCTCAGGCGGTGAAGGCGGCGAAGACGGAGACGATCCCGTTGAACCCGAAGTAACAAAGTATGAAGCTAAGTTCCTCAATCTTGACGGAACAGAAATCGCAACAGAAAAATATGCCGAAGGCGAAACAATCGTTGTTCCCGAAGTTGAAAACCTCCTCGGTTGGGTTGATTCAACAGGTAAGCTTGTTGACGTTGCAACAACAATGGGAACAAAGGCTCTCACATACACAGCTGTTCTCACAACAGATAAGTTTGATGTTAAGGTAGTTCTCGGCGGCGGTGCATATGCAGAAGATGCAGTTCTTCCTGAAGGTGCTTACGTTGAAGGCGACAACCTCTTCCTCAAGGCTGCTCTTGGCGAAGAAGTTGACCTCACAGCTGTTCCCCTTCCCGAAAAAGAAGGCTACACAGCATCATGGACTGCAGAAACCGTTAAGGTTGAAAGCATCAAGGGTGCAACCGTAAGAATCACATGGACTATTGATAAATATACTGCAACATTCTATGTTGATAAGGAAGCATATGATGCAGGTGCAGATGCTATCACATCAGTTGAGTTCGCTTATGGTGCAGTTGTTCCCTTCGCTGCAGCAGAGACAGGTATCGCAGCACGCAAGCCCGAAAAGAAATTCGTAGGCTGGAAGAACGCTGAAACAGGCGAAATTGCTGATAAGACAGCAAAGTTTGCTGAAGACGTTGCTTTCTATGCATACTGGACAGATTTTGATGCAACAGTAACAGTTTGGGGCCGTGACTATGCAAACGGCGGTTGGAAGGTACTTACAACCAAGTTTGGTGATGTAGGCACAACATTGAAGGTTAATGACCTTAAGGCTCTTGTAACAGAAGCAAACTACGGCACAGCAGCTGCTCAGTATGTTGTTGCAGGTTCCGCAAGCACATTCAGCAACGATACAGCTATCAGAGCTGATTTTAATATGGCTGAAGGCAATACAGACGTTTATATCTTCACAAACACCAAGTTTGAAACAACATTCAAGACTCCCGTATTCGATGAAGACGGCTTCATCACAGATGAATACACAGTAGCAACAAAGAATTCAACATCTTCAACAGATGATACATTCCTTACTGCAAACGTTCTTGCAGTAGCTCCCGCAGCTTATACAGGTTATAAGTTCGTTGGTTGGGCAGATGCAGAAGGCAATGTATACGCTTCCGGCACAATCAAACTTGACTATGCAAACGGCACAAAAGCAGAATTCACAGCTAAATATGAGCTTGTTGAATACACAATCCAGTTTGCTGTTGACAACAAGTCAGCTATCAAGGAACTCCTTACAGTTGAAGGCACATTCAAGGTAGGCGACACAATCAAGCTTTCAGACGCTAAAGTTCTTAAGGAAGACGGCACAGAAGGTATCCTTCCTGAAATCGGCGTTGAAAATGCTGAACAGGAAGGCGGTCCCTTCAGAAACGTTGACGGTCATAAGTTCACAGGTTGGAAGACCGGTACACAGGCTGCAAACCTTGTTGACTATGATATCACTCAGGAAGTAAAACTTACTCCCGCTATTATCAAGGCTGTAACTCTTAACGAAACAATTCAGGTTAAGGGCTTCTGGGAAGCACTTTCCTATGATTTCGTTGCATACATTGCAAAGAGCTATAATGCAGAAGGTGAACCCGTTTACGAAGCACTTCCCGCAACAAGCGTTCTCACAGGTGCAAGCCTTAGCGATGCTTATGCAGCAGCTGAAGAAGCAGCAAAGGAAAACCTTCCCAACGGTTACAGATTCTTGCTTTGGAAGCTCGAAGACGGTTCAAACAAGCCCAACAACATGCCTGCATACGGTGTTGAAGTTTATGCAACATATACAGCAGTTTCACTTTCAGTTTATATTGACTATAACTACAGCACAGAAGAAGCTCCCGTTGAGCTTGAAGAAACAATGAAGAAGAGCAATCAGTTCGGTGAACACCTCTTCTACGGCGTTGACGTTGTAAACGATATTCCTGAAAATGAACAGGTTTCAATTGATGCAAACATCAGAACATCAACAATTACAGAAGCAACAAGACCCGGTGCACTTTATGAAATTGTTGGCTGGAATGTTTACTATGTAACAAATGAAGCTGATGTTTACGATAAGGCAAAGTGGAACGAAGGCTACAATGAAGATGCAAATTCAACAGTTGCTAAGTATACACTTATCTATCAGGCTCAGTGGATGGCTCATAAGGACTTCTTCTTCAGAGTTTATAACACCAATGACGAACTTCGCAGCGCATTGGATAAGAAGTTCAACAAATACTTCTGGTATAACAACAAGCCTGCAACAAAAGAAACTGCAGTAGCTCTCAACCATCTTCCCGACAGACTGTTTATCATTGGTTTCATTCCCAGCTTCGAATTTGAAGGCGGATTTGCTATGAGCATTAAGCCTCTTTCAATTTCAAAAGCATGGCTTGATCCCACCAACTGGGGCTCACTCATCAAGGCTCTCTTTGATGGTATTTCATCAGGCTTCGGCGGCGAACTCTGGTAATTATCAAATAGTCGAATAATTAAAACAATGCTCCCCTGCGTGAAAACGCAGGGGAGTTTTTGGTTTATATTGTTTTGTTGTTATCGGTTATATTGCCTGTCATATCGGGCATGATATCCGTAACCATATCAGCCATGGAGGAAAGCTCGGTTTCAAGCTGTGTAAGAACAGGAGTATCATCCTTGTCCGTTACCTTTCCGCCTTCCGCACCCTTGCATCCTGCAAAAACAAGGGAGATGAGGATAATTGAAACGCAAAGAATAATAACGCTTCTTTTCATGTTTTTCACTCCTAACGGTAATGTTGTTCAAAAATATTATTTCCGACGGTGCGAAGGATATGCAGAAAACTGCGCAAAAAAGCCGTTATGAATTATTTCATAACGGCTTTTTAAAATATCAGATTATTTTTTTGCTTTCTTTTTTGAAATCTTTTCTTCTTTGGGTTCGCCGATTTCAACAATATAGTATGCAGCGGTCCATAAAAGCATTGCAACAAAAACGATTATCATTCCGTTCTGGAAACCTGCAAAACAAAGAGTATCAACAAAAACAACGTTTCCGAGAAGAGAAACAAGCAAACCTGTGGAGAATATGTTGAGAGGATTGATTGTGCCTTCAATGATGGGAGCGGCGGCGGAATTGAAGCAAGCATTCATAACGATTACTGCGATGATTCCGACTGTCGCAGCAGCTATAATCGGAATTCTTTTGTTGCTGCAGCATGACCAGATGATGATGAAGATTGCGGCGATAATTGCGATTGCAAATGCAACAACAACAGCGATAAGCTGAGCTTTTACGGGGTCGAGCGCTGCGGGGAATTCAAGGGGACCGTCTGTTTTGATGTTTTCGTATTTGAAACCGAGAATTCTGTCTGAACCGGTGAAGAAACCGATGAGCTGTTTGATGGTGATGGTTTCTTCAAGTCCCGCATCGACAAAGGATGTTGAAAGTCTGAAAATGACGAATTCAAGCAGAAGAGCAACAGGGAAGATTGTTGCTGCAAGAAGCGCATTGACAACGCGATATAAATATTTCATTGTGAAAATCCTTTCTGATTATTTCCAGGATGTGTTGAGTGCAACCGTGCGGTTGAAAATGAGCTTTTCATCTGTTGAGTTTTTATCAACGCAGAAATAACCCTGACGCATGAACTGGAATGCTTCGCCGCATTTTGCATCCTTGATGCCGCCTTCAACAAGACAGCCTTCAAGAATTTCGAGAGAATTGGGATTGAGATGGTTGAGATAATTTTCCTTGCCGTCTGCCATGGGATTTTCGGCGCTGAAAAGACGGTCATAAAGACGGATTTCACAGGGTGTGCAGTCGGAAGCGCTGACCCAATGAATTGTGCCTTTAACCTTTCTGCCGTCGGGAGCATCGCCGCCCTTTGTTTCGGGGTCATATGTGCAGTGGAGGCAGGTGATTTCGCCGTTTTCATCGGTTTCATAGCTGTTGCAGGTTACGAGATATGCGCTCTTAAGACGGACTTCGTTGCCGGGATAAAGTCTGAAATACTTCTTGGGAGGTTCAACCATGAAGTCGTCACGTTCAACAAAGATTTCTCTTGAGAAATGAACGGTTCTTGTGCCGAGTTCAGGCTTGAGAGGATTGATTTCAACTTCGATAGCTTCGCTCTGACCTTCGGGATAGTTATCAATGATAACCTTGAGAGGACGGAGAACAGCCATTGCACGGGGAGCGTTTTCGTTGAGATTATCTCTTACGCAGGCTTCAAGCAGACCGTAGTCAACAACGCTGTCTGCCTTTGAAACGCCGATACGGGTTATGAAATCACGGATTGCAGCTGCAGGATATCCTCTTCTTCTCATACCGCTGAGAGTAATCATTCTGGGGTCATCCCAACCGTCAACGACGTTGTCCTGCACCATCGCAAGGTTATATCTCTTGCTTGTTACGCAGTAGTTGAGGTTGAGGCGTGCGAACTCAATCTGTCTGGGAGGTTCTTCGAAACCGATTTCCTTGATGAACCAGTCATAGAGAGGTCTGTGGTTTTCAAATTCGAGTGAGCAGAGCGAATAGGTAACGCCTTCTCTTGCGTCGGAAAGGGGATGCGCAAAGTCGTACATGGGATATACGCACCACTTATCGCCTGTCTGATGGTGATGAACATGAGCGATTCTGTAGATAACGGGGTCACGCATGTTGATGTTGGGCGAAGCCATATCAATCTTTGCGCGGAGAGTTCTTTCGCCGTCTGCAAATTCGCCTGCAGTCATTCTTGCAAAAAGGTCGAGGTTTTCTTCAACGGAACGGTCTCTGTAGGGGCTGTTCTTACCGGGTTCGGTGAGAGTTCCTCTGTATTCTCTGATTTCATCGGCTGAAAGGTCGCAGACATATGCCTTGCCGTTCTTGATGAGCTTGATTGCGCATTCATAGATAAAATCAAAGTAGCTTGAAGCATAGAGAACCTTGTTCCACTTGAAGCCGAGCCATTCGATATCAGCTTTGATGGCGTCAACATATTCAACATCCTCTTTTGAGGGGTTGGTGTCGTCAAGACGGAGATTGCATTCGCCGCCGTATTTTTCAGCAGTTGCAAAGTCAATGCAGATAGCCTTTGCGTGACCGATGTGGAGATAACCGTTGGGTTCGGGCGGGAAACGGGTCTGGATTCTTGTGTTAACCCCGTTTGCAAGGTCTTCGTCTATAAAATCATATATAAAATTTGAGGAGATATTGATTTCGTCCATTGTTTTGTGTCCTTTCAATTATAAATTGCTTGCTGCGTCGGCAAGTCTTGCTTTGATTTCATCTTCGCCGAGAAGCTGCATGATTGAATAAAGGTCGGGAGTGTTCTTTCTCGATGTGAGGGCGATACGGATGACCGTTGAAATATCGCCGACATGACCCTTGAATGCTTCGGGGTTTTTCTTGAATTCCTTAACGTTGGGTGTGAAACCGAGAGGTTCGCACATATCCTTGATTTTTGCGAACCATGTGTCCTTGTCATCTGCAAGTGAGAAAGTTTCGGCGTATTTTGCGATGATTGCAGCCGCATCTTCCTTTGAGATGTTTTCGGGCATGGTGTAATCGGGCTGATAGAGTGATTTATAGAAATATGAAACATAATCCTTGACTTCGTTCCATTTTGCTATGTCCTTACGGGGTTTGGGGTTTTCTCTGTCGATATTCATTGCTGCGGTTGAGAATTCAGGGTCAGCGGTGAAAATCTCAAAGAATTCGGGGTCATATGCCTTTGCCCATTCCGCAACGTTATCGTAAACCTGCTTTGCGGTCATAACCGAAATAACGTTTTTGGAAACGTCGTTGAGCTTCACAAGATCAAAAAGGCATCCGCTTGAGCTCATCTTCTTGAGATTGAAGGGGAATTTCTCAATGCCTTCCTTGGGATTTGCTCTGCGCCAGTCTTCAAAGTTTGAGTTGAGAAGAGTGAGAAGATATTCAAGCACGCTCTCTTTGGGGAAGCCCTGCTCGAAGAAGTAGCTGACTGCTGCTTCGGGGTCCTTTCTCTTTGAAAGCTTACGCTTATCGCCTGTTTCTTCGTCAATTTTCATAACCTGGGGAGTATGTGCGAATTTGGGAGCTTTGTATCCGCAAACACGGAAGAGTTCGATGTGCTTGGGAACGGAAGAAATCCATTCTTCGCCTCTGATAACATGAGTTGTTCTCATGAAATGATCGTCACAAGCGTGTGCGAAATGGTATGTGGGAATACCGTCGGATTTGAGAAGAACTTCGTCGATTATGTTTTCGGGCATTTCGATTTTGCCTCTGATAACATCTTCAAAAACAATCTTCTTGTCTTCGCTTCCGCTTGAACGAAGGCGAAGAACCCAGGGCTTGCCGTCTGCGATGTTCTTTTCAATTTCTTCGAATGTGAGATCGCGGCATTTTGCCCATTTGCCGAAGTAACCCCAGATAAGCGCATCGCCCCGCTCCTGTTCCTTGCGAAGTTCTGAAAGCTCGTCCGCTGTGCAGAAGCAAGGATAAGCAACGCCTTTTTCAACAAGGCTCTTTGCAACAGTCTGATAAATTTCAGCTCTCTTGCTCTGAGTGTAAGGTCCGTATGCACCTTTTTCTGTGCCGTAACCTGTTACGCCTTCTGTGAATTCAACGCCGAAATAGTTAAAACCTTCGATGATAGCCGAAACGCCGTCATCAATCTCACGCTTTTTATCGGTGTCTTCAATTCTCAGGAATGAAACGCCGTTTGTTGTTTGCGCAGTGAGAACGTCAACGAGTGCGCTGAAAAGTCCGCCGATGTGAAGATAGCCTGTGGGTGAGGGTGCGAATCTTGCAACTCTCGCTCCTTCGGGAAGCTGTCTTTCAGGATAAAGACCTTCGTAATAATCGGGGGTTTTATCAATATGCGGAAAAAGAAGTTCCGCGAGTTTTTTATTATCCAAAACAAAACACTCCTACTATATATTTATACCTTATTATTATTGCAGAAAACTTCGCAAGTATCAAGAGTAAATTTCAATTTTTTGCATATATATTTCCGCTTTTTTCGGCAGACGGAATAATAAGGCTGATTTTTGACCAAAATACGGGTGAAAATATAAGCGAAATGAGGTTTATCATGAAAAGAAAACTCAGAAAATCCCCCAATATTTATCTTGCGATTCTTGCCTGCCTTGTTGCGGTGGGCGCATCTGCGGTAACAATGCTCAGAGATGATTCGTCGGGAACGGTTGAAAGCGAAGATTTCACTCGCGTAACTGTTGATTGGTCGGTTGAAGAAACAAGCGTACCGCTGACATTCGATGCAAACATCGGTATCAGCGGTATTGCAGACGAGCGAGTGTTCATTCCCGAAACAACCGTTAAAATCGAAGAAAACAAGCCGTTTTCGGGCAGTTTTGCCATGCCTATGGGGACTGATATCATCAAGGATTACAGCAACGGCGAAATGGTTTATTCGAAGACCATGGGCGATTGGCGAGTGCATAACGGCGTTGATTTTTCGGGAAGCGCAGGCAATGATGTTGTTGCAGTTGCCGACGGAAAAATCACAAAGGTTTATGACGACAGCTTCTGGGGTACGATTGTTGAAATCGACCACGGAAACGGCATGGTTGCAAGATATTGCGGAATCAAAAAGGGCAGTACACCTGCAGAGGGCGCAGAAATTAAAATCCGCGAAAAAATCGGCTCGCTCGGTCAGGTTCCCGTTGAAATCGGTGAAGAAGACCACCTGCATCTTGAAATCACCGTTGACGGCGAAACCGTTGACCCTCTGAAGGCTCTCAACAAAGTCAGAGACGATATATAATCGGTCACAGAAAATATAACATTTATATAATGGCGGATGCAAAGTCTGCCCGGCTCCCCATGGGCAAAATGCCACCGTCTGACGCATCCGCCTTGTTTTCGGAAGTATACTTTGATTATCAACAAGCCATAAGGTTTTGAATGGTATCTTTTCGCCACGGCTTCGTTGAAAATTCTTGAAATAAGCAATGCTTCCATTTCATACTATGCGGATAAGTCATAATGTGATTAAAATAACCCGAAACAAAAATGTTTCGGGTTTTGTATCATATATGTTTTTCTATAAACGCTTTTACTCTGCGGTCATATTCTTCCTTGGCGTCGTAGTAGCTGTAAGCGTGTTCCGCACCGGGAACTGCAAACATTTCCTTGTCTGTCGGGCAGGCATCATAAAGTCTTTTGCACATTTCAAACGGCACAAGCGCATCTTCTTCACCGTGGACAAAGAAAACGGGATTTGCGGCGTTTTTCATTGTGCCGAGCGGAGTTGCATCCTTCTTAAGGTCATATTTTGAGATGGATCTGCAGAAGATATTTGTAACCGATGTGAAGAAATCCGAAGTGTGATTAAGTCCGAGATCCTTCATTTTCTTTGAAACCTGCTCAAAAGCATCGGTGAATCCGCAGTCCTCAACAATAACCTTGACCTGCTTTTGCGGATTGTTGTTATTGACGAGCATAACTGTTGCCGCACCCATTGAAATTCCGTGAAGCACGATTTCAATATCTTCACCGAATCGGTCAATAAGATAGTCAATCCAGAGCTTTATATCCTTATAATCAAGCGCGCCGAAACCGATGAGCTTGCCCTCGCTTCTTCCGTGACCCCTTAAATCGGGCAGAAGATAGTTGAAGCCCATGGTGTGGTGATAAAACGGAAAAAGATGGCTGCATTCGTCAGGACCGTTGCAGTTATGACCGTGAACACAGATTGCGAAACGCTTCGTTTCTTTTTCTGCAGGCACATACCATGCCTTAAGTGTAAGGTTATCTGTTGATTTTATTTCAAGATCCTCGGGGTTATGAGAATAGAGATAGTTGTTGTTTTTCTTGCGGATTTCGGCTCGGAGCATTCTCTTGGGGTCTTTATCAATATACGGTTTGGGACGCTTCACACAAGCCTGTCTGTAACCCTCAGCGCCGACTATTGCAACCGTTGCGGCGGTGAACAGACCCGTTCCGATCAAAGCTGTTCTTTTTTTCATAGAAACGGCCTCCTTCCATGAATCTTATTTTATCATAAACGGGAAAATAATTCAATCATGCGGCTGAATTATAATGCACAAAAAATTTTTTGAAATTTTTTTGAAAAAAGTGTTGACAAAACGGGAATGATATACTATAATGAACAAGCTCTTTGGTGAGGGCAGTTAAATGGCGGCATAGCTCAGAGGCTAGAGCAACCGGTTCATACCCGGTAGGTCGTGGGTTCAAATCCAACTGCCGCTACCATATTTTTATTTGGCCCGGTGGTCAAGCGG
>JAZQTZ010000083.1:0-20058 GCA_045631105.1 Acutalibacteraceae bacterium | reverse complement strand
ATGACAGAAACCGCAAGAGCCGCCCTCAAAACATTCGGCGTCAAGCTCGATAAGCTTTATGACTGCGAGCCCGACGCAGGTCTCGGCAACGGCGGTCTCGGCAGACTTGCAGCCTGCTACCTTGACGGTCTTGCAACGCAGGGATACAACGGTATGGGTTACTCCATCCTTTACGAATACGGTATATTCAAGCAGAAGATTATCGACGGCTGGCAGACAGAGCTTCCCGATTTCTGGCTCCCCGGCGGCGAAGTATGGCTTGTCCCCAGAGAAGATAAAACAGTTGAAGTCAAGTTCGAAGGTACTGTTAACGACACATGGGAAGGCACATACCACCATGTTGAACTCACAGACTGCAAAACCGTCAAAGCCGTTCCCTACGATATGATGGTTGCAGGCAAAGACGGCAAGAGCGCCGCTGTGCTCCGCCTCTGGTCAGCAAAGGTTGACGGCATAAATATGGCGATGTTCAACCAAGGCGACTATATGCGTGCTATGGAAGAAAAGGCTATGGCAGAGGTTATCAGCAAGGTGCTTTATCCCGCCGATAACCATCAGGAAGGCAAAAGCCTCCGCCTCCGCCAGCAGTACTTCCTCGTTTCTGCATCAATTCAGGATATCGTTGCAAGACATCTGACAGAATTCGGCTCAATGGAAAACTTTGCAGAAATGAACGCTATCCATATCAACGATACTCACCCCACAATGGCAATCCCCGAGCTTATGAGAATTATGCTCGACGAATGCGGCTACGGCTGGGACGATGCATATTCAATCGTTGAACAGGTTTGCGCTTACACAAACCACACCGTTATGGCTGAAGCTCTCGAATGCTGGGGCGAGGATTTGTTCAAGCGTCTTCTTCCCAGAATTTATCAGATTGTCAAGGAAATCGACAACCGCTTCAGAAAGAAAATCTGGGATGCAACAGGCGATGCAGGCAGAGTTGAAAGAATGGCGGTTATCTCAAACGGCGCAGTTCGTATGGCTAACCTCTGCGTTGCTGTCTGCCACAAGGTTAACGGCGTTTCCGCTCTTCACAGCCAGATTCTCAAGGATACTATTTTCCGTGAGTATTACACTCTTGAACCCGATAAGTTCACAAACGTAACAAACGGTATTGCTCACCGCCGCTGGCTCTGCCAGGCTAACCCCGGACTCACAAAGTCACTCACCGGTATCATCGGCGACGGATTCATATATGATGCAAGCGAGCTTTCAAAACTCCGTGAATATGCGGATGATACTGCGGTTCTTGATGAACTCCGCAAGATAAAGACTGCAAACAAGCAGAATTTTGCAAAGATTGTCAAGAGCAAAACAGGCATCAGCCTTGACCCGAATTCAATCTTTGATGTTCAGGTAAAGCGTCTTCATGAGTATAAGCGTCAACATCTCAACGCTTTCAATATCCTTGCAAAATATCTTGAAATCAAGGCAAACCCCAACGGCAATTATACTCCCCACACCTATATTTTCGGCGCAAAAGCAGCTTCGGGCTACTTCATGGCAAAGAAAATCATCGAATTCATCTGCGCTCTTGCAGACCTTATCAATAACGACCCCGATGTGAAAGACCTTCTCAAGGTTGTTTACATGGAAGACTATAACGTTACCATGGCGGAAGCTCTTATGCCTGCGGCTGATATCAGCGAACAGATTTCTCTTGCAGGTACGGAAGCAAGCGGCACGGGTAACATGAAGCTCATGATTAACGGCGCAATAACCCTCGGCACAATGGACGGCGCAAACGTTGAAATCTACGATGCAGTAGGTCCCGAAAACATCATCATCTTCGGCATGAGCACCCCCGAAGTCAATGAACTCAAGAGAAGCGGCTATGTTCCTCAGAATTACTACAACAACAATGCCGAAATCAACAATCTCATCAACTTCATCGGCAAGGGAATAAACGGAAAAACATTCGGCGAAATCGGCGGTTCGATTGTTCATCACGACCCCTATATGGTTCTTGCTGACTTTGCGGACTACAGAAACGCTCAGAAACTTGCCGAAGAAATCTGGCAGGATACCGAAAGATGGAACAAGATGTCACTCATGAACATCTCGGGCGCAGGCATTTTTGCCGCAGACCGCTCCATCAACGACTATGCAAGAAACATCTGGCATTGCGAAAAGCTTGACATGAGAAGCAAAAAGAAATAATAATAATAACTCAAGGCGGTTTCTTTCGAAGCCGCCTTTTAGGTGAAATAATGACCGATACATATTTTATGAACCTTGCAATTGAACAGGCAAAAATCGCTGCGGGCGAACTTGAAGTTCCCGTCGGCGCTGTTATCGTGCGCAACGGTGAGGTTGTTTCGGTCGGACGCAATCGCCGTGAATACGGCAAAAATGCTCTTGCCCATGCAGAAATCGAGGCAATCGACCTTGCCTGCAAAAAGCTCGGCGGCTGGCGTTTGTGGGAATGCGAAATGTATGTCACCCTCGAACCCTGTCCGATGTGTACGGGTGCAATCATAAATTCGCGCATCCGCCGTCTTGTTTTCGGAGCATCGGACTATAAAGCAGGCTCATGCGGTTCGGTGGTCAATCTTTTTGATTTGCCCTATAACCATAAACCCGAGGTTGTTTCAGGCTTCATGCAGGAAGAATGCGCCGCATTGCTCTCCGAATTTTTTGCTGATTTGAGAAGAAGAAAAAATGAAGAAAAATAAATCAAGACTTGCGTACTTAATAATATTCATCTTACTGTTTGCAATTGAGGTTTTAATTGCGCTTTTTGTTCACGATAACTTTGTCCGTCCGTTTATCGGCGATGTTCTCGTGGTTATGCTCGTATGCGCTTTTCTTCGGATATTCATCCCCGAAAGAATAAAACTAATTCCCGTTTTCGCAACGGCATTTGCCGTTATGATTGAAGCTTTGCAATATTTTGACTTTGTGAAGCTTCTCGGACTTGAAAATAACGTTATTCTGAGCACGGCGCTCGGAAGAACATTCGATATAAAAGACATCATCTGCTACATCATCGGCGGAGCAATATTTTTTGCCGCTGAAATAATATTAAGGAGGCACCGACGTGAACCTTGATTCCGTTCTGCTTGCAATTGAATTAATCGGTACTGTTGCGTTTGCAATAACGGGCGTTATCACCGCAATCGAAAAGAAATTCGATATCTTCGGCGCAATCGTTCTCGGAACGGTGACTGCGGTCGGCGGCGGTATAGTCAGAGATATCATTCTCGGATATCTTCCGCCCATGGCATTCCGAAAATCCGTTTATGCGATAACTGCGGTTATAACCTCACTTCTTGTTTTCGTCATAGCCTATTTCTTCGGCAAAAAAATTCAGAAACATTTCGATGTTTATTCGCAGGTTATCAACATTTTCGATTCAATCGGTCTTTCGGTTTTTGTTATCGGCGGTGCCAACAGCGCAATCGCCTGCGGTTTTGAGGAAAACATGTTCCTCACCGTTTTTGTTGCAACCCTAACGGGCGTCGGCGGCGGAGTTATGCGTGACATCATGGCAGGCAGAGTCCCGAAAATCCTTCGCAAAAGAGTTTATGCATTGGCAGCGATAATCGGCTCAATTCTCTATTATATACTTATTCATTATGAGCTTTGCTCAACAACCCTTGCAATCATAATCGGGGCAGGTTCGGTTATAATAATCCGAATTCTCGCAACGATATTCCGTTGGAATTTACCGACGGTCAAAAACCTTGAAGAATAAAAAGCGGCACACTTCTCAATGAAGTGTGCCTTATTTTATGAAACAGTATATTTAGCGGTATAACCCATATAGTTGCTTCCCGAATAATAAGCAAAGCTTCCGTCTTTGGATTTTGTTCTGCCTGCAACAATGAAGTTTGCGCCCGTACATGCAACGCACGATGCCGTATCCTCGGCCGTGCCCGCCTGGGCAATCATTTTCAGGGTTGTTCCCGAATTATTGACATAGCATACATATGCGTCAAACTCGCCCAGATTTCCGATTGACGTGAATTCACGGTTAGCGGAATCGGTATAACCCGTCACAGCATAACCCTTTGAACCCTTGGCGATATCGGTTATATAGTCATTTCCCATACCCGAAAGAACCTTGGTCCAGTTCAGAATTCCGTAGCTGTTGATACTCATGAGCAAAGCATCTATGCCTCCGCAGTTATGAATATCCGAAAGCGTTCCGTCGGGTGAAACCGCCGTAAACAGTTCATACTGTCCGCCGACGATACAACCGCCCGAGCCGTCTGCCTGAATTGCTCTGAACTCATCTCGTCCGCTCGTTGCGATAACATGATACCATTGTCTTACACCTGAATGGTTATATTTGATGATAACCGTGTCGATATAACCGCCCATAAGACCTTTGAACGAAGCAAAATCGCCGTCGGTTGAACCCGTTGTGCATGAAATAAAGATGTTTCCGCTGTTATCGGCGCTTATTCCGTCAACCGAACCGCCCTTTGCACCATTCAGGGTTTTGCTCCAGAGAACATTCAGTTCATTATCGAAATGAAGTAGAAGCGCACAGTTTCCGCTGTATCCCTCAAAATCACCGTCAACAGAAGCCGTTTTACCGCCTACGGCAAAGCCCTTTGTGGTTTTTGCAACGCAGTTGAAAACATCCGACTTTTTGCCGTCCATGATTTTTTGAGAAATGAGGCTTCCATTATTGCCCGAAATTTTATAAATAACCGCCTCGGCAGCACCCTTTTCTTCCATAAGAGTTTCGCTGTCAATGCTGTGATATCCGACAGCAACGATGTTTCCGTCGGAAAGCACGGCGATATCGCTGATATATACGCCTGCATAGTTTGTTCCGAAAGTTTTTATCCATTCAGTTTTGCCGTCCGCACCGATTTTTGTGATAAACGCATACGGACTTATCCAATCGAATTCAAATCTTCCCTTGAAAACGCCGTTTGCGGAGGTTGTTGTTCCGCAGGCAAAATATCCTCCGTCACCCGAAGGCTCGATATCTCTGTAAATATCGTCGCCCGTTCCTCCGAAAAGAGTTACGGCAGGGTCATTTCCGCTTATGCCGTATTTTACGGATTCACGCAGAATAATCTCAAAGCTCTGAGCCTCGCCCTCATCGTCATAAACGATGAAATCCTTGATGCTTAACGCCGTTCCGTTCTGATAGAGAACTCCGTTGGTTTCACACATCCAGCCGAGAAATTCTCCCTCTTCCGCAGTTATGGTCGGAGTTTTGTTGATATTGATAAGCGTTGCTGTTGCGGTGGAGAAACTTTGTTTTGAAATCAGACCGCCATTGCAGCCGATATATGAAACGGTGAACTTTGCGGAATTGGTTGCAGGTTTAACGGTGACGGTGCATTTATCATAGAATCCGCCGTCGTCGGTTATTGCATAAATCGTTGCCGTGCCGACCGTTCTTCCCGAAACCGTGCCGTCGGTCACTCCTGCAACGGCTGTATTATCCGAATACCAGTTTATGTTTTTGTTTTTTGCGTCTTTCGGGTCAACCTTTGCATTGAGATTCGCTTTTTTGCCGACCTCAATTGCAATATTTTCCATATCAAGCTTTATATCGGTAGCCATGATAAGGAAATCCGCATTCGCCCTTATGAAAGAATTGTTAAGCAGAGTGCGGAAAGCTTTTCTGAAATACAGAATGAAATCGTTTTCAACGGGAATTCCGTTTTTTCTTTCGGAAAATCCCGAAGTTACGGCATCGTGGATATCAATAGCATTCGCACTTGCCGTAAACATGGTAAACACCATCGCAAAAGCCAATATCAAAGCCGTCAGCCTTTTCATTTCCGTCACTCTCCTTTCTTCAGCGATATTATTACATTATAGATTTTATCATAAAACCGTCAGAAAATCAACCTTTGACAATATTATGCAAATTATCCTCAAACAGTCTATTGATTATAAAGTGTTATTATGATATATTTTTATACAGAATGTTTTTCAGGAGGGAAAATATCATGTGCAATTGCAATTGTCAGGGTCCCAAAAGCGATTTCTCGCTGATTGCGGATATTCTCGCAAAATACGGCGATTCATCAAGCAATCTTATCACCATACTCCAGAAGGCTCAGGATATCTACGGCTATCTGCCCAAAGATGTTATGTATCATATCGCAGAAAAGGTCGGCGTTACCCCTGCCGATGTTATGGGCGTTGCAACTTTCTATTCGCAGTTCCGCCTTTCACCCATAGGAAAATATCTCATCATGTCGTGCCAGGGTACTGCATGCCATGTTAACGGAAGCGAAAGAGTAAGCGCCGCAATCTCCGAATATCTCGGAATCGGCAACGGCGAAACAACCGCCGACGGTCTTTTCACTCTCGAAAACGTTGCTTGCCTCGGCTGCTGTTCACTTGCACCCGTTATCATGATTAACGGCGAAGCTTACGGCAATCTTACCCCCGATTCGGCAGTTAACGTTATCAAAGAAATCCAGTCAAAGGAGGGCGAATAATGCGTATTATCATCGGTGAAGGCTCATGCGGTGTTGCCGCAGGTGCCGCAAAGGTTCATAACGCGATTGCCGCTCTTATGAACGGAAACGAAAACTTTACTCTCGGAAGCACAGGCTGTATCGGTATGTGCTACCTTGAACCCATTGTTGACATCTACAACGGAAATGAACTTGTTCACCGCCTTGTAAAAGTTTCGGCAAACGACGCCGAAGCAATTGTAAAGGCTGTTGAAACAAAGGATTTTTCGCTTATTGAAAATATTATAATTTCGGAAGAGGATGAAGAATTCCTCAACCGTCAGACAAGAATAGCTCTTCGCCATTGCGGTCTTATCGACCCCGAATCCCTTGAGGATTACAGAAATGCAGACGGCTATCAGGGTCTTGAAAAGGTTCTTAAGACAATGACCCCCGAGCAGGTTATCGAAGAAATCAAGATTTCGGGTCTTGCAGGCAGAGGCGGTGCAGGTTTCCCCACATGGTTCAAATGGAATGCTGCCCGTCAGAGCGAGGGTGAGGAGAAATATCTCATCTGTAATGCAGACGAGGGTGACCCCGGTGCATTCATGGACAGAGCGCTCATTGAATCCGACCCCCACAGCCTTATCGAAGGCATGCTCATCGGCGCTTATGCAATCGGCGCAAAGGAAATGATTGTTTATGTCAGAGCGGAATATCCTCTTGCAATCATTCACCTTGAAAAAGCGATTGAACAGGCAAAGGAAGCAAATCTTCTCGGGCAGAATATTCTCGGCACAGACTTCTCATGCGAAATGAGAATCAAGGCAGGCGCAGGCGCATTCGTTTGCGGCGAAGAAACCGCACTCATCGAATCGCTTGAAGGCAAGAGAGGTATGCCCAGACTCAAACCTCCCTTCCCTGCGCAGAAGGGTTACATGGATAAACCCTCAAACATCAACAACGTTGAAACATTTGCAAACGTTGCGTGGATTATGAATAACGGCGGCGAAGCTTTTGCCGCTATGGGCACCGAAAACAGCAAGGGCACAAAAGTTTTCGCTCTTACGGGCAAAATCAAAAAGGGCGGTCTTGTTGAAATTCCCATGGGTAAAACTCTTCGCGACGTTATCTACGGCATCGGCGGAGGAATAAAAGACGATAAAACATTCAAGGCTGTCCAGATGGGCGGACCTTCGGGCGGCTGTATCCCCGCTCATCTTCTTGACACCGTTATCGACTACAAGGCTCTTGCCGCAACAGGCGCAATCATGGGCTCGGGCGGTATGGTTGTTATGGATGAATCAACCTGCATGGTCGGTATGGCTAAATTCTTCCTCGATTTCACAGCACTCGAATCATGCGGAAAATGCGTTCATTGCCGCATCGGTACTGCAAGAATGCAGGAAATCCTCACAAGAATTGTCAAGGGCGAAGGTAAAGAAGGCGATATCGAACTCCTCGAAGAGCTTTGCGAAGCAATCAAAGACGGCGCTCTCTGCGGTCTCGGTCAGACTGCTCCCAACCCCGTTTTAACAACAATCCGCTATTTCAGAGACGAATACGAAGCTCATATCAACGAAAAGAAATGTCCTGCCAAGGAATGCGTAGAGCTTCTCACATACTCAATAGATGCCGATAAATGTAAGGGCTGTACTCTCTGCGCAAAGAAATGCCCCGCAAAGGCAATTACGGGCGAAGTCAAGGCGGCTCACATCATTGATTCGGATATCTGCATCCGCTGCGGTCAGTGCGTCAATTCCTGCCGCTTCGGTGCAATCATTGTAGAATAAGGAGGCGGCGAAATGGAACAGATTAAAATCACTATAAACGGCAAAGAAATAATCGGCAACAAGGGCGATACCGTTCTTAAAATTGCCGCTGCAAACGGCATTGAAATTCCCAATCTTTGCTACAACGGAAATCTTAAGATATACGGCGCCTGCGGCATCTGCGTTGTTGAGGCAGAGGGAATTCCCAAGCTTCTCAGAGCTTGCTCGGCAATCGCAACTGACGGCATGGTTATCTCCACAAACTCCCCCAGAGTCAAGAGAGCAAGAAACATCGCTCTCGAACTCATCATGAGCGACCACGAGGGCGACTGCGCAGGTCCCTGCCATCTCAACTGCCCTGCTAACACAGATATTCAGGGTTATCTCAAGCAGATTGCTCTCGGCAACGACGGCGAGGCTGTTAAAATCATAAAAGAAAAAATTTCAATCCCTGCTTCAATCGGCAGAGTTTGTCCCCATCCCTGCGAAACCCATTGCAGACGTGCGCTTGTTGAAGAACCTCTTTCGATCGCATTCCTCAAGGCGTTTGCGGCGGATAACGACCTTGCATCGGGCAATCCCTATGCACCCGAAATCGCAGAATCAACAGGCAAGAAAGTTGCTGTTGTCGGCGGCGGCCCTGCAGGTCTTAATGCGGCATATTATCTCCGCCTTGCAGGTCACGATGTCACAATTTACGAAGCCATGCCCGAAATGGGCGGTATGCTCCGCTACGGTATTCCCGAATACAGACTTCCCAAGGCTGTTCTTGCAAGCGAAGTTGAACTCATTGCAAAAACAGGCGTTGTTATGAAGAACAATGTTAAAATCGGCAAGGATATTTCCTTTGAAGAACTCAAAGCTTCCAACGACGCAGTTCTCATCGCAATCGGCGCATGGAAAGGAAGCGGAGTCGGCTGCAAGGGCGAAGAACTCGAAGGCGTTCTCAGCGGCATCGATTTCCTGCGTGAAGTCAACATGGGCAACATCCCCGATGTGGGCAAAGCTGTTGCAGTTGTCGGCGGCGGTAACACAGCCATGGACGCTTGCCGTACGGCAGTAAGATGCGGCGCTGAAAATGTTTATGTTATCTATCGCAGAACAAGAGCGGAAGCTCCTGCAGAAGATATTGAAATCGAAGAAGCAATGGAAGAAGG
This sequence comes from Acutalibacteraceae bacterium, assembly GCA_045631105.1. Lineage (GTDB taxonomy): Bacteria > Bacillota > Clostridia > Oscillospirales > Acutalibacteraceae > CAG-177. The sequence continues at coordinate 10,743 of JAZQTZ010000083.1, read as the reverse complement.
AGTGCAGTTCCTTTTCCTGACCAACCCCGATGAAATCATCGGCGAAAACGGTAAGGTCAAGGCTGTTAAGCTTCAGATAATGGAACTCGGCGAACCCGATGCATCGGGCAGAAGAAAGCCAGTTCCCGTTGAGGGAGAATTCAAGACTATTGAGGTTGATACCGTTATCGCCGCAATCGGTCAGAAATGCCTTCCCACGGGATTTGAAGAAATCGGCATGACGAAATGGGGAACAATCGTTGCGGACACCGTAACGGGTCTTACCAATATCGAGGGAGTTTTTGCCGCAGGCGATGCAACCAACAACGGCGCATCAATCGCAATCGATGCAATCGCAGCGGCAAACAAAGCCGCAAGAGCAATCGATGCTTATCTCATCGGAATGCCCCTCGAATTCCACGAACCCTATTATTCGGAAAGAAAAGTTGCCGCAGAAATGCTTTCCGACAGAGAAAAAGCTCCCAGAGCGGTTATGCCCGTCAAAGACCCCGAATACAGAAAGCATAACTTCGAGGCTGTTATTAACGGTTTCTCCGAAGAACAGGCAAGAAACGAAGCAAAGCGCTGCCTTGAATGCGGATGCCATGACTATGCAGACTGCAAGCTTATCCGCTATGCAAATATCGACCCGATTAATCCCGACAGACTTGCAGGCGAAAAGCACGAATGCTTCAAGGAAGAAAAACTTGTTTCAATCGAGCGTGACCAGGGCAAATGCATTCTCTGCAACCTCTGCGTTCGCACCTGTAAGGAAGAAGCGCAGAAAGGCATTCTCGGTCTTGTCGGCAGAGGCTTCAAAACCGTTATCAGACCCGAATTTGATAACCCCGAAACAATCGCCGTTTGCAAAGACTGCATGAAGTGCGCAAACATCTGCCCCACAGGAGCGTTGAAAATACTTTAATATATAACAAAACTGCCCCACCGATCGGTGAGGCAGTTATTTTTTTATCAGAATGTTTTAACAAGTTCCTTGAGATATTCCTTGAAGCCGTCGCCGATTTCGGGATGGTCAAGAGCAACCTCGCAGTTAGCTTTCATGATGCCGAGTTTGTTACCCATATCATATCTCTTGCCGTCAAAATCATAAGCAAGAAGCTTGTCGTTCATGCCGAGCTCTGTGAAAACATCGGTGAGATAGAATTCTTCGCCCTCGGGAGTTGCTGCAAGACCCTTTTCGATAAGTTCGAATGTTTCGGGAGGAAGAACAACTCTGCCGAGAATCGCAAAGAGCGAAAGAATCTGGTCATCGGTGGGTTTTTCGATAATACGGCGGCAGGTCATTGCTCTGTCTTCGCCGTCGATGGGTGAAACGTCAAGTGTGCAGTAAAGTTTGATAAGCTCTCTTGTAACTTCTTTTACACCTACAACACCCTTGCCGTATTTTTCGTAGCAACGGGTAAGCTGTGCTGTTACGGGGTCTTCGGAAACAATAACGTCGTCACCGTAAAGAACAGCGAAAGGTTCGTTACCTACAAAGCTCTTTCCGCAAAGAAGCGCATGAGCAAGACCTTTTGTTTCCTTCTGACGGATGAAATAGATATTTGCAAGGTTTGCGCAAGCCTTGACATCCTCATAAAGCTTTGCCTTTGAGGGGTTGCCCGCAAGACCTGCTTCAAGCTCGAATGCATGGTCGAAATGGTCTTCGATTGCGCCCTTGCCTCTGTTTGTGATGATAAGAATATCTTCAATTCCCGCCGCAACAGCTTCTTCTACGATATACTGAATTGCAGGTTTGTCAACGATATTGAGCATTTCCTTGGGAACTGCCTTTGATGCAGGAAGAACTCTTGTACCGAGACCTGCTGCGGGAATAATCGCTTTTCTGACTTTCATGTGTAACCCTCCGATATTATAGTGTGTTTGTTATAAAATCTGCCGCATAGACCATGAGATTGACAAAGAAATTATAGCCGAGAACACTTACCGCAAATGCAAATGCGGAAAGACCGCCTTTTCTTGCAATCATAAGCTTTCGCATGTTATCGTCCCTGACCGAATCGCTTATCAATTTCATGTCATCAAGAACTTTTTTATAATAAAGTCTGTCTGCAACAAGCGCCGCAATAAGGCTCATGCCGAAATTGACCGCCGCAGTGATGGCAACAGGCTTTTTTACTTTGTTATAGAAATCCTCGCTTGCCTTAAGCAATTCGGATTCATATGCCGCAATTTCTTCATCGGTTGCCGTTTCATAATTGAATTCGCCGTAACCGTTGAGAAATTCATTTGCATGAACGGCAATTTCAGCGGAAACGCCCGAAAGCATCATCGAAACCGTTGCAAAAACAATAAGGAAAAATGCTCCTGCTTTATAAAGCTTTCTGTAGAAAAACCAATATGGTGCAAAAAAGAACGCCGCAAAGTTGATTGAAAGCTTCTTGCCGTCTGAAAATCTTTTGAATTTGCGCAGATATCGGTGTGAACTCGCCTGAATATACATGGCAAGATCGCCTGCTTTTTCGCCTGCAATGAGGTCATCCTCTTTGAATTCCGAATTTCTCAGATAAGGATTAATATTGAAAAATCCGCTCTGTGCAACAAGAGGTGCGCCGCAGTTTTTACAATGGCGTGCGTCAGAATCGTTTTTTGTTCCGCAGTTTCCGCAAACAGGATTTTCGTTTTTAACCTCTCCGAAAAGAGCTCCGCAGTTTCCGCAATGGAGGCTGTCGGCAGGATTTTCGCTCCCGCAGATATGGCAAATCCTCGAATCGGAAGATTCTGTGTTTTCGGCTGTATCGGTTTTCTTTTCTCTTTCCCAGATAAAGCCCGAAGCATGAAACGAATCGTTTGCGCAGTGACCTGCCTGCAGCCAGCATTCTCTGTGCTGAGGAGTTGCACACACAGGGCAAACAACGATATCCTCACCGTCATGCATGGTTTTTCCGCAATGCTGACAGACAAGGTTTTCGTAATTCACGGGCAATCATCTCCTTTTAACAGTTATATATACTCATATATTGTAACTAATAATCGGATAAATTGCAATTATTAATCAAAAAATATTTAAACTTCTTTACAATTTATTAATTATTAGTTATAATATAGGGTGAAAAATTATGCATCAGGAGATTTTTTATGGTTCAGTTTGAAGAATTAAGACTTTCACTTCTTGATTATGAAGAAAAATTAAAGCAGCTTCGTGACGCACTCGGTCTTGACGATATGAATAAAGAAGTCGCAGAACTTGAGGAACAGACTGCTCAGGACGGTTTCTGGAACGACCTTGCAAATTCCCAGAAGGTTCAGCAGAGAATAAGCCAGCTCAAAAACAAGGTCGGCGCATATAACGCTCTTGAAAACGATTTTAACGATGCGCTCGTTCTCATTGAGCTTTCAAACGAAGAAGAAGACCTCGATATGTTTGATGAATGCAAAGCGGGCGTTGACGCTTTTGTTGAAAAGCTCGACGCTATGACTCTCAGCACTCTTCTTTCGGGTGAATACGATTCAAAGAACGCAATTCTGACTTTCCATGCAGGTGCAGGCGGAACAGAAGCTCAGGACTGGAATCAGATGCTCGTGAGAATGTATCAGCATTGGGGCGAAAAGCACGGCTTCAAGGTCAGCATGATTGACTTCCTTGACGGCGACGAAGCAGGTCTCAAATCCGCTGTTCTTGTTGTTGAAGGCGAAAATGCTTACGGCTATCTTAAGGGCGAAATGGGCGTTCACAGACTTGTGCGTGTTTCACCGTTCGACGCTTCGGGCAGACGCCATACCTCATTTGCATCCCTCGAAGTTATGCCCGAAATCGACGATACCGTTGAAGTTGAAATCAACCCCGACGACCTTAGAATCGACTACTACCGTTCAAGCGGTGCAGGCGGTCAGAAGGTTAACAAAACATCATCGGCTGTTCGTATCACACATATCCCCACAGGCATTGTATGCGCATGTCAGGTTGAAAGAAGCCAGCATCAGAACAGAGATGTTGCAATGAAGATGCTCAAATCAAAGCTCATCGAAATCAAGGAAAGAGAACATCTTGATAAGATTGACGATATCAAGGGCGAACAGCGTGAAATCGCATGGGGAAGCCAGATCCGTTCCTATGTTTTCATGCCCTATACCCTTGTAAAAGACCACAGAACAAGTTTCGAAGCAGGTAATATCAACGCAGTTATGGACGGCGATATCGACGGCTTCATCAACGCTTACCTCAAAATGGAGTCATTGAAGGGACAGTAATATGGAAATCATTGATATTTCCCGCAAGTTTTTTCAGAGCGATGTTTATCCCGGCGACCCGAAACCCGAAGCGGAAATTCTTTCCGAAATCGGTGAAAATTCGGACTGCAATCTGACGGCGGTTCATGCGTGTTCACACACGGCAACCCATGCCGATGCACCGCTTCATTTTGTTGACGGCGGAAAAACAATCGATGAACTTCCTCTCGAACCCTTCATCGGACCTTGCACGGTTATGCAGGTTCCCGACGGCGTTATCACGGGCGACTATGTTGACCGCTGTTTTCCGAAAAAATGCGACCGTCTGCTGATAAAAGGCAACGGCAAGGCATTTTTTATGGACTCATCGGCGCAGGAGATTGCCGACAGAGGTTATCTTCTCATCGGAACGGATTCGCTTTCCGTCGGATGCAAAGGCAATCAGACGGGTCCGCACAAAGCATTTCTTCTCGGCGGAGTTTCGGTTCTCGAAGGACTCGACCTTTCGGGAGTTGAACCCGGCGAATATTTCCTCATTGCGCCTCCCGTTTGCTATGACGGTCTTGAAGGTGCGCCCGTAAGAGCAGTTCTCGTAAAAGACCATATATTTTGGTCAAAATGAGGTGTAAAATGAAAAGAGCTTTTGATTTTACGGTGAGCCTTATGCTCATCATCATTCTTTTCCCCTTGTTCCTGCTGATAAGCCTTATCGTGCTTATCGATGCGGGTTCTCCCGTTATTTTCAGGCAGTACAGAGTCGGGAAAGACAACAAGCTTTTCTATATTTATAAGTTCAGAACCATGCGCAGAGGCGTAAGAAACGTTGCAACTGCAGAGCTCACGGATTCTGAAAAATACATCACAAAAAGCGGAAGAATTCTCCGCAAAACAAGCCTTGACGAACTTCCTCAGCTTGTCAATGTTCTTCTCGGTGACATGAGCTTTGTGGGTCCAAGACCTCTCATTCCCGAAGAAAAAGAAATCAGGGCATTGAGAAAGAAATATAACGTTTATTCCGTTCAGCCGGGTATAACAGGCTGGGCGCAGATTAACGGCAGAGATAATCTTACCGACGAAGAAAAAGCCCTGTTTGACAAAGAATACGTTGACAAACAGAGCATTGGTTTCGATATTAAGATTTTGTTCAGAACAGTTTTTGTTGTTCTCAAAAGAGAAAATATTTCCGAGGGCGGAGAAAAAGAGAATAAGAGAAAGCCTTAAGCAAGTCCGAGATATTCCTCGAAACATTGACCACTCGCTTTCATCTCTTTAGCGGCTTCAACTCCGACATATCTCCAATGCCAGGGTTCATAGATAATCTTTGTAACATCCTGCTTATCCTCGGGATAACGGAGAATAAAACCGTAATCTGCGGCATTTTCCGAAAGCCATCTGAATTCCTTGGTTTCTTCGAAATCCTGTTCAAGGCTGCAGATATCCATGGCAAGACCTGCGTTATGTTCGCTTGTGCCGGGAGGAAGAATGATTGTTGCCGCCATCTGGGTTGCTTCAACTCTGCCGTAACCCTGGTCAAGATATTTGTTGATTTTGTTTTCGAAATTTCTTTCCTGACGTTCAACAGAACGGTATCCGGAAATCGGAACCAGTTCAACCCCGTCTTCAAGAGCCGCGTTATACATCTCGTTATAGTGAGGTGCAACTCGGTAATCGAGTTTGAGGCTGTCGGGATCATCGGTGATGCAAGGGGCAAGCTCGGTTTCAAAATCATCAGGAAGAATATAATCTCTGTTAACAAGAATCATCTTCCAGTCTTCAATTTCAACATTTGCATATGCAGGCTCAAATCCCGCATAAGCATATTTATAATCGCTGATTTTCTGAGGTGCTGTTGTCTGCACTTCGGTTGTTGTTTCGGTAACACCGATAAAAGCATCAAGAATCGACGGGTTTTCATCTATCGTGGGGTCATTGTCCGAAAAAACAGTTACCGCACCGTAGCCGATAAGCACAACGGCGAGAATTCCGACAAGAATCAAAGCGAGAGTTTTTTTCATTATTATATACCTCGTTTAAGTTTTTACCTTTTTATATTAATCCGAAAAACGGCGGTTGTCAAATAAAAACCGCATTATTAATAGAAATATTACATTTGAAAAAAGAAGTTTTCCTGAAAGGAGTGTTTGTTTTGAAAGCAAACGAAAGCGTTAAGAATTATCAATCCGAAAGAAGAATGTATGCCAACTATGCTGCAAGGGCAATCAAAAAGGTATGCAAAGAAATAGGTCCCCGTTTTTCAGGCTCGGAAGAGGAGAAAAAGGGTATCGAATTCATGGCGGATGAGCTCAGAACCTGCTCGGATGACGTCAAAATCGATTCATTCGCAGTTCATCCCAAGGCATTCCTCGGCTGGATTCCCATGTCGGGCATCCTCATGATTATTGCAACCGCAATTTTCTTTGTTGCGCAGTTTTTTGAAATAGCCGCTCTCTTCTTCGCACCTCTTGCAATCGCAGTTTTCTGCCTTTTCTTTGCGGTTACGGAATTTGTTTTCTACATGGAAACACTCGATAAACTCACTCCCAAAAAGACATCATACAACACCTACGGCGTCAGAAAAGCATCGGGCGAAACAAAGCGCCGCATCATTTTCGCAGGCCATGCCGACTCCTCCATGGAATGGCGCTTCAGCCATCTCGGCGGTCCGAAACTCCTTATAACAACCCTCGGCGGTGCACTTCTCGGTCTTGTTTATTCACTCGGCGCAAGTATTTTTGCCGTCGTCAAAACCCTGACAACCCCCGATTATGTTTCCGCACTTACCCTCGATATTCTCAGCTATATCATGATTTTCTTCGTTATTTTCTTCTTCACAGCAATTTTCATGTATGATAAGAAGCGTGTTGTTGAAGGCGCAAACGACGACCTCACAGGTTGCTTCACCTCAATCGCAGTTCTCAAATTCATGCAGGATAACGATATCCGCCTTGAAAACACAGAAGTTGTTGCACTTTGCACAGGTTCGGAAGAAACAGGACTCAGAGGCGCAAAGGATTTCGTGAAGAAACACGGCGAAGAATTCTCCGATGTCGAAACAATTTTCGTTGCTCTCGACACAATCCGTGACTATGATTTCATGGGCGTATATAATAAGGATATGAGCGGCGTTGTTAAGAATGACCCTGAAGTCTGCAACCTTCTCAGAGAAGCAGGCAACATCGCAGGCCTTGAAAACCTTCCCTATCTCACAGTTTCTCTCGGCGCAACCGATGCTGCCGCAGTTTCAAAGAGCAAAAAATTTAAGGCTGCAGCCTTTGCAGCTATGGACCCCGCTCCCGCACGTTATTACCACACAAGACTCGATACTCACGAAAATCTTGACCTCAAAACAATCGAAGCAGGCGTCGGTCTTTGCCTTGAAACCGCATTCCTCTATGATGAAAAGGGTCTTAATGTCTGATTATTAGTCATATTAAACAAACTCGCAACCTCGATTTTTTTCACTTTCAACAAAAATTTTTATTTATCAAAAATTGGATGTATTTTATCGTTTAATATGATATAATATTTCCATTATAATCCGTAAAAAGGAGATTTTACACATGAACAGAAAGATTCTTGCAATAATCAGCGTTGTTCTCGCATTCTCATTCCTTTTCGGCTTTGCAGGCTGTTCCGGAACAACAGAAGAAGAAACCACAACAACCACAACAATCAATGTTAAGACTCCTCTTCCCACCGATATCACAACATCTATCGACGAAGAAAGCCAGGTTATTACAGACACTACATATTCAGAAGAAGCTCTCAAGGCTAACACAGCAACTATCTTCGAATATTTCAATCTTCACATCAACGAAGTTAAAGGCGCAACTGCAAAGGTTGAAATGAGCCAGGATAAGAGCATCGGCAAGGCAAAGGATGCAGAAGGCAACGACATCGCAATGAGCGAAAACGATTACCTCAACGCTGCTATCACTTCTCTTGACAGCTATATGCTCCACAACGACGGCGCAACTCTCGAATACGGCGAAGATATGGTTGCATTCCTTCCCGTTAAGGGTCAGAGCTATGTAAGCTCACTCACACTTGAAGATATCGAAAGCGCAACTTGCGTTGATAACGAAACAATCAGAACAATCACCGTTAACCTTAAGTCCCCCACTCTTCCCGCAACTCTCGAGAAGGCATACGACATGGGCAACGTTGACGATGTTCTCGCTGAGTTCAAGAAGGCTGAAAGCTACATGACAGTTGCACAGCCCACACTTGAATACAAAGACTGCCAGATTATCATCACAGCTAACGTTGAAACAGACGAAGTTCTTTCAATTGAATATGTTAAGAACATCGATGTTAAAACAGAAGTAACAGGCGCAGGCACTCTCGCTGACATGGGTACTGTTCCCGTAACATTCCGTTACAGAAACGCTGTTAAGTATTCAATCGACAGAACAACTCCCGAAGCTGCTCCCGCTGAATAATCAAAAATTAAACGCCGTCGGAATTCCGACGGCGTTATTTTTATGCCTTATATTATATCGTTGAACTCAATAACCTTGTTTGTTCTGCCCGATTCGAAAATCGCTTCAACAAGGCGCATGAGTCTGCGCTGCTGGTCATGGGTTACTATGATGTTTTCTTCGCCCTTGAGATAAGCAAAGATGTTCTTATAGTACTGAATCCATTCAGCTTTCTGAATAGGAAGCGGATAAGTTTCGATTGTGTCATCCGTTCTGGGTGCCATGGTCTTTGTTATGCCCGCACCTGCAACGATGGGAACTGCATCTCTGTTTTCCCAATCGGAAACCATAACGATTTTGCCGTTCCACTGCCAGTCGTTGACAACAGCTGTTCCGTTTTCGCCGAGCATATACCAAAGAGGAAGCTCGATGAAGTTGCTTGTTGTGACCTCAACATAGAATGAAAGACCGTCATCGAAAATGAGCGTTGTGCGGAAACCGTCATCGCAGTTTTCGTTGGTTACGTTGGTAAGCTCCGCATAAACCGACTTGAGCTTTCTGGGAAGAGTCATCATGAGCGCCTGGTCAAGCAGATGAATGCCCCAGTCGAAAACCATTCCGCCGCCGTGCTGAGGCTGATTTCTCCAGTCACCGGGAACACCTCTTGAGCCCTGAACACGGTGTTCGATGCGGAAAACATTGCCGAGAGTGTTCTCATCGAAAAGTTTTTTCATCGTGAGATAGTCCTCATCCCAGCGTCTGTTCTGATGAACGGTGAAAAGCTTGCCCGTTTCTTTTGCGCAGGCTATCATTTCTTCAAGGTCTGCGGTGCAAAGGGTGACGGGTTTTTCGCTGATAACGTTCTTTCCGTGGCGCATGGCATCAATTGCAATTTCCTTGTGAACATCGTTGGGAGTTGCAATTGTTACAAGGTCGATGCGTTCATCGGAGAGCAATTCTTCTCGTGAAGAGAAGAAATACATACCGTTTTCATCGGCAACCTTTTTTCTTTCGGGGTTTATATCGAAAACGCCGACAAGCTCGGCAAATTCGCCCATTTCCTCCTTGATTTTGCTGGCATGCCAGCCGCCCATACCGCCGTAACCGATAACGGCACAACCGAATTTATTGTTAATCATGGTATCGCTTCCTTAGATAGATAGAAATAATTTAGAATTAGAAATTACAGCTTGATAGCTGATTTTTCGAGGCAGATTGACGCCGTATTGGCGAAAAATCAAACCCACCACATTTCGCCTGTTGATTCGGTGAGGATTATATTCTTGAGGAATGAAACAGCCTTTGAAAGTCCTTCGTTCTGGCTCATGAGCGAATCCTCATGCTCAATGCTGATTGCATAGTCATAACCAACCATGCGGAGATTGGAAATAATATCTTTCCAATATGCATTGTCGTTGCCGTAGCCGATGGTACGGAAAATCCATGAGCGGTTGATTTCATCGCCGTAGGGTTTGTTATCAAGAACGCCGTTTACTGCGGTGTTATACTTATCAATCTTTGTATCCTTTGCATGGAAATGGAAGATTGCATCGCCGAGTTTACGGATGCATGCAACGGGATCCATGCCCTGCCAGATAAGGTGGCTGGGGTCAAAGTTTGCGCCGATTTCGGGACCTACTGCCTCACGAAGACGGAGAAGAGTTTCTGTGTTATAAACGCAGAAACCGGGATGAAGCTCAAGAGCGATTTTGTTAACGCCGTGAGCCTTTGCAAATGCAACAAGGTCTTTCCAATAAGGAATAAGAACTTCATTCCACTGCCATTCAAGGATTTCACCGAAATCGTTGGGCCAGGGACATGTTACCCAGTTGGGATACTTGGCTGTTTCACAGTCACCGGGACAACCCGAGAATGTATTGATCTGGCTCAGACCGAGTTTTTCGGCAAGAAGAATTGTGTTTCTGATAGTCTTGTCATAATCAGCTGCAATTTCCTTGTTGGGATGCACGGGATTGCCGTGGCATGAAAGAGCGCTGATCTGAACATCGTATTTCTTTAAAAGTGCCTTGAATTCTTCAAGCTTTGCTTCGTCATTGAGAAGAATTTCGGGGTCTGCGTGTGCGTTTCCGGGGTAACCGCCGCAGCCGATTTCAACCATCTCTATGCCGAGTGATTTGAAATATTTGAGCGC
>JAZQTZ010000082.1:0-16428 GCA_045631105.1 Acutalibacteraceae bacterium | reverse complement strand
TCTGCTCGACGATGATATTGCGGCTTGTTTTTTCACGTTTTACCTCAACATTGCCCGAAGTAATCTGCGAAACTTCTATAAAATTTTTTGCAAGCACAGCGAGTTTATCGGTATGCTTTGCAACGATTTCAAGATATTCCTTACGCTCTTTTTCGCTGAGATTATCACGCTGGAGGAAATCAACATAGCTCTTGATTGAGGTGAGCGGAGTTTTGATATCGTGGGAAACGTTGGTGATAAGCTCGTTACGGAGTTTTTCGCTCTTAAGCTCCTGCTCCATAGCCTTGTTGATTTCTTTCTTTATTCGGTCAAGATTCTGACCGTGGGTACGGATTGCGGCAACGGAAAGCTTATCGGCAATCTCATCGCCGAGAACGCCCTCTGCAAGGCGTCTGCCCTCCTCCTTAACATAGTTGAGGTTGATTGCAATCATAACCACAATGGGAATGATAATAAGTCTTGTAACAGCCCAGACTATCAGGAAAATTCCGAAAACAAGACTCGGATCTGCGATTTCGACATTCAGCACTCCGAAATATGCAACGGCGGCAAGAATTGAGCCTTCAACAAGAATGAACGCAACAATGCCGAGAACAATCTTTTTGAAAAGCGACATTTCACCGAAAACGGCACGTCTTATCTTTCTGGGAGTTTTTCTCTTGAATTTGCGGAATATTGCGTAAATTATGGTGTTTCTGTAAAACTTGCCCATCTTGACTCTGACTGAAAACGTTGTCAGATAGGACATGATAACCAAAACGGATGCAACGAAGATTATCATAACGATAACGTTGGACAGAACCATCTCGGTATCCGCCGCCGCAGTCAATCCCATTATCATCCCCGCAACAACAAACAGCAACGCCGTGAACACCGTTACGAAATCGAGCGGCAGTTTATCGATGAAGCCGGGAATTATTTCGCCGGTTTCCTCATCAACCGTTCCCGCATTGATTGCAAACATCGACAGGAGAATAATGATAACCGTGACCGCTATAAACAGAACAACAAAAACAAAATATCTGAGCGTATAGGCAATGTCTATCCATTGAAATGAGCTTGAATATCTGTCTTTTGCAACCTGATGCTCCGGAGAAAGAATGCAATATTCAAGGCTGAGCGTTATCATGTTGCCGTTTATATCGAAGAAGAAAAAGTCGGATCTTCCGCTGTATTCGGAGCTTTTCTTTGCGGTTTCAAAAGTCAGCTCCGAGTCCGGGTCTCCCTGGGGATTGAGGCTGTCAAACAAAACCTCATTAAGAACGTTATTTACCGTGAAAACAAAATTCGTGTTTTCCCTTGAAAATCTTGTTTTATAGTAATCATCTTTATATGTGCTGCTTTTTCTGCCGTAGATATCTTCAGCTTTTCTGCTGAGATAATAATCCTTGGCGAACTCAACGTCATCCGTCGAATACAGCTGAACGGCAACGCTTTTTGCGGTTTTTCCCTCGTCATTACCGTAGAAATTATATTCCTGAAGATAGAAAATACCCATAACACAGCCTGCCGCAACAATTGTTATGCAGACAAGCAATATAAGAGAAATAATACGATCGCTTTCAGAGCGAAGCTGACCGTTTTTCATTAATAATCACTCCCCCGTGTTTCAAGGTTTTTCGCGGTTGGCTTTTTCTTTGTCCTCACGCAGAAAAAGCTTGAATCTGACAGAAACTGTTGTTACATACGTCATGGCAACAAGGACCGCAACAACAACAATTATCACAACAACAACATTTTTCAGAACCATTCCCGCATCTGCCGCTTCGGTGAGTCCGTAAACAACATTTGCCATCAGAACAAGCAGCGCCGTTAAAACGGTAACGAAATCAAAGGGCAATTTATCAATAAATCCGGGAAGGATTTCTCCTGTTTCCTTATCGACTGTTCCTGCATTCACCGCAAACATCATCAGAAGCCAAACGATGACCGCAACCGAAGCAAATAAAACAACAAAAACAAAATATCTGAGCGAATATGCCATGTCAATCCATTCGAATGCACTTGAATATCTGTCATTTACCGTCTGACTTTCGGATGCAATTATTCCGTATTCAAGCCTCAGCGTTTTCGGGATGCTGTTTTCATCAAAGAAAAAGAAATCGGACTGACCTCTGTATTCGGGGTCGATTTTTGCGGTTTCAAATGTCATTGATGCAAACTCTTCCCTTTCGGGATTTGCGCTGTCAAATAAAAGCTCGCCGTCAATATCATATATTGCAAAAACAAAGTTTGTGTTTTCCGTTGAAAATCTCGTTGCATAGTAGTCGCTTTTATATTCGCGTATTTCCTCGCTGTGGTTGCTGTCGGTTTCACGGCAAAGATAATAATCCTCTGCAAAACTGACGTCATCTGCGGAATAAAGCTGAACGGCAACGCTTTTTGCGGTTTCACCCTTTTCATCTCCGTAAAAATTATATTCCCGAAGATAGAAAACGCCCATCATGCATCCAGCCATGATTATGGAAATACAAACGAGCAAAACAAGGGCAACCACTCTGTCATTTTCGGAGCGAAGCTGACCGATTTTCATCGTTTATCACTCCTTGCATCATTTTGTGATTTTTTCAAGAGGCTTTTTCTTTTCCATTTTGTAGCCGTGACCCCAAACGACCTTAAGATAATCGGGCTTTGCAGGGTCAATTTCAATCTTCTCTCGAAGATGTCTTATGTGAACCGTAACGGTATTCTCCGCACCGAACGGGTCATCGTTCCACACCTTGCGATAGATTTCCTTGGGCGAGAAAACCTTATCGAGATTTTCCATGAAGAATTTGAGGAGCATCATCTCCGTGGGTGTGAGATTTACGGGTTCGCCGTCACGGATAACGGTTTTTGCGTTATCGTCAAACTCAAGACCGCCGTTGCGAAGAACGGTTGAATCCGGTTTTTCCTGAACAGAATCGTTGTTTCCGCCGAAACGCATATATCTGCGAAGCTGTGACTTGACTCTTGCAGTCACCTCAACGGGATTAAAAGGCTTGGTTATGTAGTCATCTGCGCCCGCGTTAAGACCGATGATTTTATCCATATCCTGACTCCTTGCGGTAAGAAGAATAACGGGTATATTGTTGTTGCTCTCTCTGAGCTTTGCAAGAGCAGTTATACCGTCAAGAACAGGCATCATGATATCCATAAGAAGCAGATGGATATCCTCTTTTTCAATCATTTCAAGAGCATCTTTGCCGTTTTCAGCTTCAAAAATGTGATAGTCTTCGCCTGAAAGATAAACCTTCAATGCAGAACGGATATCAGCCTCGTCATCGCAAATAAGAATGTTATACATCGTCAGAATCCTTTCCTTTCACCATTTTTTGCGAGGGCATTTCTGCTTTTTAAAAGCTGCTTTGAATTCGGGATAACATCCGCATTCAAGGCACGTCCCCTCCGAAAGAAATTCGCACTCAGAGCAGATTGAAACCCTCGACTTATATTCTTCATCGCTTGCCTTATCTCTGTCGGACAGCTTTTTTATGCGCTCGGATATGCTTTTTAATGTATCCCCCCTGCCGCAATCACGCAGCAGACATCTCAGACAGATTTTCTTTTCCGTAACACACACCGTCCTATACAAATAAAAGCAATATTTATTTTATTATATCAGTTATCAAATGACAAATAAATAGTTTTCATAAATATTTTTGCGAAAAGTTCGAAAAAAGTTTCAAATTCCCCCTTGACAACCGTAACAGACTTTGATATAATCTCTCTTGCAGTTGCGGATGTAGCTCATCTGGTAGAGCGCCACCTTGCCAAGGTGGAGGTAGCGAGTTCGAGCCTCGTCATCCGCTCCATAAAAAAGCCTTTGTCGAAAGACAAAGGCTTTTTCTTTTTCATTTTGACAGACAAAACCGCCGAGGTCAAAAGACCTCAGCGGTTATTTTTTTACTGTTTTCTTACGTCGCCGCAGCAGTTTTTATATTTCTTTCCGCTTCCGCAGGGGCAGGGATCATTGGGCTTTGACTTTTCCTTTTTCCTTACGGGCTGTTTTTTATCGCTGCCGTCGGTTGCGCCGCTTGTTGCGGTTATCTTTGCAGTCTGTTCACGTTTTGTATCTTCCTGGCTCTTAATCATAACGGTCAGAATCTGTCTTGCGGTATCCTCACGGATAGCTTCATTCATGCTGTCAAACATTTCCGAACCGACGTTTCTGTAAGCCACAACGGGGTCTGTCTGACCGTAGGCACGAAGGCCGATACCTCTGCGGAGCTGATCCATACCGTCAATGTGGTCCATCCACTGTCTGTCAACGTTACGAAGAAGAATCTGCTTTTCAAGTTCACGCATAACGGGTTCGCCGTTTTCACCGACACCGAAAAGTTCTTCACGGGTTTCATAGCTCTTGTGCGCTCTTTCGATAAGCATTTCACGGGCTTCTTCTTTATCAAAATCGCCTTTGAAATCGTCTTCAACGGTAAGCCAACCCTTAAATTTATCGCGAAGACCGTCGATATTCCAGTCGCTCTTGGGAAGACTTGATGAACAGAAGAAATCAACAGCTTCGTTGATGCTTCCTTCAATCATACGGGTGATAACGGGTTTGAGTTCTTCGCCGTCGAGCACCTGATTGCGCTGTTTATAGATAAGCTCTCTCTGACGGTTCATAACGTCATCATACTGAAGAACACTCTTTCTGATTGCAAAGTTTCTGCCTTCTATCTTCTTCTGCGCACTCTCGATGGTGTTGGTTATCATCTTTGCTTCGATGGGCATATCCTCGGGAGTTTTGAGAGTGTTCATGATTGTTGATATTCTTTCACCGCCAAAAAGACGCATGAGGTCATCCTGAAGCGAAAGGAAGAAACGGCTTGCACCGGGGTCGCCCTGACGGCCTGCACGGCCTCGGAGCTGGTTATCGATTCGTCTGGATTCATGACGCTCGGTACCGATGATGAAAAGACCGCCTGCTTCACGGACTTTCTGTGCTTCGGGTGCGATTTCTTCGTCATATTTCTTTTCGAGAGCGGAATACTGCGCTCTTGCATCGAGAATTTCTTCGTTATCTGTTTCCGCAAAACCTGTTGCCTCAGCGATAAGCTCTTCGGAATAACCCATTCTGCGAAGCTCTGATTTTGCAAGATATTCGGAGTTACCGCCGAGCTTGATATCGGTACCTCTACCTGCCATGTTTGTGGCGATGGTAACGGCATTAAGCTTACCTGCCTGAGCAACGATTTCAGCTTCTTTTTCATGGTGCTTTGCATTGAGAACCTCGTGCTTGATACCCTTTCTCTTAAGAAGCGCACTCAGGAATTCCGATTTTTCAATTGAAACGGTACCTACAAGCACGGGCTGACCCTTTGCATGGCACTCCTCAATTGTCTGAATAACGGCAAGATATTTTGCCTGCTCTGTTTTATAAACAACATCCGACATATCGTTTCTTATCATGGGTTTGTTGGTAGGAATTTCGATAACGTCGAGGCTGTAAATCTGGTTGAATTCGGTTTCTTCCGTCATTGCGGTACCCGTCATACCCGAAAGTTTGTTATAAAGACGGAAATAGTTCTGGAATGTGATTGTTGCAAGAGTTTTGCTTTCGTGTTCAACGTTAACGTTTTCCTTTGCTTCAATCGCCTGATGCAGACCCTCGTTATAGCGTCTGCCCATCATGATTCTGCCCGTAAATTCGTCAACGATAAGAACCTGATTATCTTTAACAACATAGTCAACATCACGCTTCATAACACCGATAGCCTTGATAGCTTGGTTGATATGATGCTGGATTGTCATGTTTTCGGCATCCATGAGGTTTTCGAGATTGAAGAAAGCCTCTGCCTTGGCAACACCACTCTTTGTGAGAGTTGCTGTCTTTGCCTTTTCGTCAACTACATAATCACAGCTTTCATCAACAAGGTCGTCAACCTCTTCTTTGGACTGAACTTCCTTGATTCTTGTGCATTTGAGAGAAAGAGCAAAACGGTTTGCCATCTTATAAAGGTCGGTGGACTTTTCGCCTCTGCCCGAAATAATAAGCGGTGTTCTCGCTTCGTCAATAAGAATGGAGTCAACTTCGTCGACGATTGCAAAGTTATGGCCTCTCTGAACCTTGTGTTCCTTATAAACAACCATGTTGTCACGAAGATAGTCGAAGCCCATTTCGTTGTTTGTGCCGTAAGTGATATCTGCGGCATAAGCTTCTTTTCTCTCTGCGTTTTCTTTTTCATGGATGATAAGACCGACGGTCAGACCCATAAAGCGGTAAACCTTGCCCATCCATTCGCTGTCGCGTCGTGCAAGATAGTCATTGACAGTAACGATATGAACGCCGTTACCCGAAAGACCGTTAAGATATGCGGGAAGGGTTGCAACGAGAGTTTTACCTTCACCCGTTCTCATTTCAGCGATTCTTCCCTGATGGAGAATGATACCGCCGATAATCTGCACGGGGAAATGCTTCAGACCGATAACACGCCATGATGCCTCACGGCATGCAGCAAATGCCTCGGGAAGAATATCATCAAGGGTTTCACCCTTTGCAAGACGCTCTCTGAATTCGGGAGTTTTCGCCTGAAGCTGTTCATCGGTAAGACGGGAATATTCCTCCTCAAGGTCAAGCACCTTGTTGCAAAGCGGACGGATGCGCTTGATTTCCTTCTGGGAATAGTCGCCGAAGATTTTTTTCAAAAGACCCATAGTACACCTCTTGTTTAATTCGGAATTCGGAATTATTTTTTCTATTGTAAAAATATATTTTTTATGTTAATATTTTGTCAGATTTAAAAAAGGAGAGTTCAGACATGCCTAAAAGAGAAAATTACATCACATGGGACGAATATTTCATGGGAATCGCCATGCTTTCATCATATCGCAGCAAAGACCCGAACACTCAGGTCGGCGCCTGCATAGTCAACGACCGCAACAAGATTATGTCCGTCGGTTATAACGGATTCCCTCTCGGCTGCAGCGATGATGAATTCCCCTGGGAAAGAACAGGCGAAATGTACGACACAAAATATCCTTATGTCTGCCATGCCGAACTTAATGCAATTCTCAACAGCAGAGGTTCAAACCTCGAAGGCTGCAAAATTTATGTTGCTCTTTTCCCCTGCAACGAATGCGCAAAAGCAATCATTCAATGCGGAATAAAAGAAGTTGTTTATATTTCGGATAAATATGCCGACACTCCCGGCACAAGAGCTTCAAAGAGAATGTTTGACGCTGCGGGAATAAAATACACTCAGCTCAAGCCCAAAAGAGAAGAGCTTACGGTTGATTTCCGTGAGGAAAACGTTTAAAACGCATAAACAACCGAACCTGCTTTTGCGCCTGTGCCGTCAAGAGCACGAACGCTCATAACACCGCCGTCAACCCAGACAAAACCTGCGCTTTCAATGAAAAGCAAGGGTTCGCTGTAAATAACGGGTTCGATTGAATTATCGGTTGTGCAATAAATAACGGTCTGAATCGGCGCAGCATTTTCGTTCATTTTGCCGTACGAGGCAAAAACTGCCTTTGTGCCGTCGGGGCTGATTGAGAAAACATCAGCCGATGCAATATTGATATCTTTAAGAGTCTTGGTTTCGCCTGTTAAAAGGTCGATAATTTCAAGGCTCTTTTTGTTTATGAGATATTTTCCGCTCTGCATATAGTCGGTGAAATAATCGCCCTCAAACTGCGAAAGGACACGGTCATTGCATACGTTTTCAAAGCCGTTTTCGGTTTTACGGAGATAATGCATACCGTTGGCATCATTCACAAACCACATGCCGAGAATATCCTCAACAACAACCTTGGGTCTGTAAGCATTTGAAAGCTCCATGATATCGGCACGCTTGCCTTTTTCGCTTTCATTATAGTATCTTGATGAGATAAAATATTTTGCACCGCCGAGATTTTTGATGAAATCATCGGTGAGCATTGTCCAGTCCTGACGGAATGAACCGTTTTTATCGATAAGACGGGTGTTGTTTGAAACATAAGTTGAAGTCTTACCGCTTGCAAGGTCAAGATTATAGATTTCGGAATAGATTTTATCTGCTTTACAGAAATTATTCTTATCAAAATCAGCAAGAATGAGATAGCCTTCGCCATAGCCTGAGGGTTTTGCGGTAAGCTTTGCGAATGCATAGGAATATACATCAACATCGGCGCTCATCTCCGAGGTGAAAACACCGTAGCCGCATGCTTTTCCGTCTTTTTCAACATAGTTGACGGTCACGGGAATTTTTTCGTAAGTTGCGGCAAGAGTCACCTTGAGCTGCTTTACGGCAAGGGAACTTGCAACCATCTGACCGCCTGAATATTCATAGAATTTAACCGAGCCTTTGAGGTCGGCAGTATAATAAAGATTTTCAAAATCCGTGGGGAGATAAATCTCGCCGTCTGCACCTTTCACGGAAAGATTTGCGCTCATTGTGTATTCGCTCTGTTCATAAGAATACGCTATGGGCTCTTTTTCTTTGATTATGGGCGTTTTGCCACCGCTTGTCACAAAGAAAATAACCCCCGAAACAACTGCGGCAACCGCTAAAACGGCGGTTATTATTTTTATTTTCTTTTCCATATTATTTCTCCTTAAAATTCAATCTCAACCTCAACGGGACAATGGTCAGAGCCGAAGATTTCGTTATGAATTTTTGCATCTTTAAGTTTCTCTTTAAGTCTTTCGGAAACGATAAAATAGTCAATTCTCCATCCTGCATTCTTTGCTCTTGCCGAAAAACGGTAAGACCACCAGCTGTATGCGCCCTCAAGGTCGGGATAAAAATATCTGAAAGTATCAACAAATCCGCTTTCAAGCATTTCGGAGAATTTTCCTCTTTCCTCATCGGTAAATCCGGGATTCTTTCGGTTGGATTTGGGATTTTTGAGGTCGATTTCATTATGAGCAACATTCAGGTCTCCGCAGAAAATAACAGGCTTTTTCTTATCAAGCTCAACAATATAATTCCTGAATGCATCCTCCCATTCCATGCGGTAATCAAGTCTGACAAGACCGTCACGGGCGTTGGGAACATAAACCGTTATAAAATAATAATTTTCAAATTCAAGAGTGATAACTCTGCCTTCGGTATCATGTTCGGGAATTCCGAGACCATAAGAAACCGAAATGGGTTCTTCACGGGAGAAAACAGCGGTGCCCGAATATCCTTTTTTCTCGGCATAATTCCAATACTGATGATATCCGTCGAGAAGAAGCTCCGCCTGACCCTCCTGCATTTTTGTTTCCTGCAGACAGAAGATATCCGCATCAAGCGACGCAAAACTTTCATAGAAATCCTTGCCGAGACACGCTCTTATTCCGTTAACGTTCCATGAAACAAATCTTTTCATCGCCATACGTATACCCCTCCATTTTAGCATTTATAATATATTTATGTATTATAACATACTTTTTTAAATATGTCACCCTTAAATATTAATATTATGTAAACATTAATAAATTTCAGCCTTTATTTTTGGCACGGGTTTTTCCTTTTTCACTTGACAAATCATCTTTTTTGAGTTATTTTTAATATAAATAAATCTGCGGTAATTCTGCCGCAAAAACAAAACATATTTTTCAGGAGGAAGAATCATGAAAAAACTTCTCGCAATTCTCCTCGCAGCAGCTATGCTCTTCGCATTTGCAGCTTGCGGCGACAAAACAGAAGACACAACCACCACAGCTCCCGTAGCAGAAGACACAACAGCAGCAGTTGAAGAAGATACAACAGCAGCAGTTGAAGAAGACACAACAGCAGCAGTTGAAGACACTACAGCAGCAGTTGAAGACACAACAGCAGCAGCTGAAGAATCAACAGAAGCAGCAGCTCCCGCAGCTGACATGACAAAGGCTGACTTCGTTGCTTTCCTTAACGCTGAAACAGCTAAGGCTGCAAAGGGTTCATACAACTACAACAGAGATTGCTCATACACAAGCCCCATCGACGTTGGCGGTGCAACAGGTATCCTTAACGGTATCATCAGCGCTATCGACGAAAACTCCAGCCTTGACACAGTTGTTGGTGATTTCCTCGGCATCGGCGTTAAGAAGGGCACAATGCCCAAGGATGACCTTAAGGATGACTATCAGATTAAGGCAACAAAGCTCACAGAAGCTGACCTTGGCAACTTCAAGGCAGAAAACGGCGTTTACACATTCACACTTGCAAACGCTACCAACCCCAAGAAGACAAACGCTACTCCCATCTCAAAGTTCACAAATGACTTCATCACACACGAAGAAGTTGTTGACGGTATCGCAGGCTTCACAACAGCTATCACCGTTAAGGACACAACTGTTAACTACAAGGACATCAAGGTTACAGTAACAGTTGCTGACGGCAAGATCACAAACATCAAGTATTCATACGCTTTTGACGCTGTTCTTTCACTCAAGGCTGGTATCACAATCAACGGTAACGGCGCAGCAGTTACAAAGGCTGAATTCTCAAACATCAAATATTAATCTTAAGTTAATATAAGATTGCCCCTGCACTTCGGTGCAGGGGTTTTTATTTTGCTTGAATGACATACAAAAAAGGCACCCCTTATCGGGATGCCTTTTGGTTTTGTAAGATTTAATTATTTAAACTTACGCTTACGAGCAGCTTCGGACTTCTTCTTTCTCTTTACCGAAGGCTTCTCATAGTGTTCTCTTTTGCGAACCTCCTGGATAACGCCGTCTCTTGAAGTCTGTCTCTTGAATCTTCTGAGTGCGTTTTCGAGTGACTCGCCTTCCTTAACTTTTACCTGACTCAATGTATTCCCTCCCCTCGTCTTATAACAGGGACTAATTTTCATAGCTTATTGGCTATTATACAATAAACACAACCGAATTGTCAACCCTTTTTTACGGTCTTACAACGATATTTACAAGTCTGCCCTTAACATAAAGCTCCTTGACGATTGTCATTCCGTCGATAGCGGCGGCAATTTTTTCGTTTGCTTTAGCGGCAGCAATTGCTTCTTCCTGAGTTGCTTCTGCAGGAATAACGAGCTTTTCTCTTACCTTGCCGTTAATCTGAACTGCAATTTCAACTTCGTTATCAACGCATTTTGCTTCGTCATATGTGGGCCAGCTTGTTTCGTTGAGCATGCCCTCAAATCCTGCAACTTCCCAGATTTCCTCGGTGATATGAGGAGCGATGGGGTTGAGGAGGGTGATGAAGGTCTTAAGCTCTGCCTTGTTGATTGCGCCCTTTGCATAAATCTCGTTTGTGAGAGTCATGAGAGCTGCGATAGCTGTGTTATACTTAAGAGTTTCGATATCGCTCGAAACCTTCTTGACTGTCTTATGGAAGCTGCTTTCGAGTTCCTTTGAATATGCATCGCCGTCGGTTACGATATCGAGCATACCCCATACTCTGTCGATGAATCTCTTGCATCCCTTAACGGATGTTTCGCTCCAGGGGGCAGCCTTTTCATAGTCACCCATGAAAAGAACATAAGAACGGAGAACGTCTGCGCCGAATTCGTCAACAACCTCGTTGGGGTCGATAACGTTGCCCTTTGACTTCGACATCTTTTCGCCGTCGGGTCCGAGAATGAGACCCTGAGCGGTTCTCTTTGCATAGGGCTCGGAAACGGGAACTTCGCCGAGGTCATAGAGGAATTTATACCAGAATCTTGAATAGATAAGGTGTCTTGTAACGTGTTCCATGCCGCCGTTATACCAGTCAACGGGCATCCAATACTTAAGCTTATCCTTATCTGCGAATGTTTCTGTGTTGTGGGGGTCAATGTAGCGGAGGAAATACCATGATGAACCTGCCCACTGAGGCATGGTGTCGGTTTCTCTCTTTGCTGCTGCGCCGCACTTGGGGCAAGTGCAGTTTACATATGACTCAATCTTTGCAAGGGGGCTTTCGCCGTCTGTACCGGGTTCGAAATTCTCAACATCGGGAAGTTCGAGGGGAAGTTCGTTATAGGGAACGGGAACGATTCCGCAATGGGGACAATGAACGATGGGAATGGGTTCGCCCCAGTATCTCTGACGGTTGAATGCCCAGTCATTCATCTTATACTGAACGCCCTTTTCGCCGATACCCTTTTCCTGAAGGAATTCAGCCATCTTTTCGATGGAATCTTTCTTGTTTGTCATACCGTTGAGGAAATCGGAGTTAACCATTTCGCCGTCGCCTGTGTAAGCTTCAACAGCGATATCGCCGCCCTTGATAACCTCAATGATATCAATGCCGAACTTTGTTGCGAACTCATAGTCACGCTGGTCATGAGCGGGAACAGCCATGATAGCGCCTGTACCGTAACCCATCATAACGTAGTCGGAAATATAGATGGGAACTTCCTTGCCGTTAACGGGATTGGTTGCGGTAAATCCGCTGAGCTTAACGCCTGTCTTTTCCTTAACAAGCTGAGTTCTTTCGAATGCAGACTTCTTGCTGCACATATCTCTGTAAGCCTCAACCTCATCCATGTTGCCGATCATTGAAGCATATTTATCAATGAGGGGATGTTCGGGTGCCATTACCATGAATGTAACGCCGAAGAGAGTGTCGGGGCGGGTTGTGTAAATCTTAAGCATTTCATCGGTGCCGTTAACGCTGAAGTTAACGAACGCGCCTGTTGACTTGCCGATCCAGTTTTCCTGCTGGAGCTTTATGTTGGGAAGATAATCAACTTCCTTAAGACCTTCAAGGAGTTTATCTGCATATTCTGTTATGCGGAGATACCAAACATCCTTTGACTTCTGAACGATATCGCTGTGGCAGATATCGCACTTGCCGCCCTGTGAATCTTCGTTTGAAAGAACAACTTTACAGTGGGGGCAGTAGTTAACAAGAGTCTTATCTCTGAAAACGAGATTATGTTCAAACATCTTGAGGAAAATCCACTGTGTCCACTTATAGTAGTCCTTCTCGGTTGTGTCAATAACCTTTGACCAGTCGAATGAAAAACCTACTCTGCGGAGCTGGCTTGTGAACTTTTCGATGTTGTTATCGGTAACAACTCTGGGATGTGTGTTTGTTTTGATAGCGTAGTTTTCGGTGGGAAGACCGTAAGCATCAAAACCGATGGGGAAAAGAACGTTATAGCCTTCAAGTCTTCTCTTTCTTGAAACAACTTCAAGACCCGAATAAGCCTTGATATGGCCAACGTGCATACCCGCACCTGAGGGATAAGGGAATTCAACAAGAGCATAGAACTTTTTCTTTGAATAATCCTCTGTGCATTCAAAGGTCTTGTTTTTATCCCATATATCCTGCCACTTTTTTTCTACGTTTTTAAAATCGTACTGTGCCATTTAATTCAACCTCTTTTATATAAATATCAATCTTCTGTCAAAACATCGCTCAGGTCAACAACGCTTGCATCTGCCCAGAGGCGTTCAAGATTGTAATAATCTCTGTTATCCTGAGTGAAAATATGAACGATTATCGTGCCGTAATCGAGAAGAATCCAGCCCGTTGCTCTGCCCTCGATATGCTCGGGGTCAACGCCGAGGCGCTGTTTGATTTCATACTCAACATCATCGGCAAGCGATTTTGCGTGGGTGTTTGAGGTACCCGAAGCGATAACGAAATAATCCGAAACTATTGTTACCTCCTCGGTCTTGATAGCGGTTATGTCAATCGCTTTTTTCTCGTCAAGCACCTTTGCTATTTCTTTTACAAGTACATTTGATTCCATATATCTTATCCTTTCGATATTAACATATCGTTATAGCATTCCACGGTTGCGGGGTGAATCGGCAGATTTTTCGATGCCAATTTATTCACGGTGTAGCGTGAGGTATAGAGTATCGCCTCATCAAGACTTTTATCCGCAAGTTTTCTGACAACGCCAACGTCGGGATAATCTCTGTCCGCAGAAATGAAATCCGCAACATAAACGATTTTTTCGAGAAGCGTCATTCCTGCTTTACCCGTTGTATGCCATCTTACCGCACCGAGAATTTCTTCATCGGCGACAATGCCGTTTTCCCTGAGAAAAGATGCGCCCGATATCTGATGCCACACCTTCGGATTGGAAATATCAACTGCAGTCAGCTTTTCACCGCTTTTTTCGATATAATTGAAATGCTCATCTGCCGTTGCATTCTTCATGACATCATGCATCAGACCTGCAAGGCGTGCCTTTTCGGGGTCAGCGCCGTATTTTTCGGCAAGCACCGAAGCGCATTCGCTTACGCACTCGCTGTGGTAAAGCCTGTAATCATCAAGCTTTTCGGCAAGGATTTTTCGGTAATCCGAAAGACCGTCATCATAAAGTCCGTTCGCTTCGATAAACTCGAGCACCTTGGAATTCATGAATTCGGGAACGCCGTTTTTTGCAATTTCAACCCTGATCTGCGTTGAACTGACTTCAAGAGGCTCTGTTTCAAGGAA
Organism: Acutalibacteraceae bacterium; assembly: GCA_045631105.1. GTDB lineage: Bacteria > Bacillota > Clostridia > Oscillospirales > Acutalibacteraceae > CAG-177. The sequence continues at coordinate 2,155 of JAZQTZ010000082.1, read as the reverse complement.
GATTATTCTTTCTCTCTGTTCGGGAGTGTAGACGGATAGATCCGCCTTGAATCCCTTTTCTCTCGATGCCGCACAGATTGTTGCAAGGGTCAGAATTTCTTCCCACTTATACCACTGTGTGAAAGTTTCGAGCATGTCCGAGCCGATGATGAAATAAAGCTCGCTGTCGGGGTATATTTTTTTCAGCTCACGAAGAGTTTCAACCGTGTAGCTTTTATCGCCTCTGTCAAGCTCGATTGAGGAAATCTCGAAGAGTTCATCCTCAAATGCAAGGCGGCACATTTCCATGCGCTCATCTCCGCTTGCAAGCTTGCCGGGCATTTTATGAGGCGGTATGCAAGAGGGAATTATCAGAATTTTATCCGCACCGATTTTTTCAGCCGCTTCTTTTACAAGGCGCACATGACCGAGATGCGGCGGATTGAATGTCCCTCCGAAAATACCGATTTTAGTCCTTTTTTCGCTCATTATTTGATATTAACCTTTGAGTTCATGAGTTTTGCAGTTGCAACAAAAAGACCTGCGCCTGCAACAACGTTAAAGATTGTTCCTGCAAGACCGAAGCTCAGTCCGAGGGGATCAGCCATTGTTGATTCTGTGCTGTAGAAAAGACCCTCGCTTGTGAGAACGATTGAAAGAGGAACATACTGTGCAAGAATAACGCCGATAACCTGCATAACAATAAACACGGCGAAGAAAATAACAACTGACGCAAAACCGCCGAGTTTCTGCATAACTCTTGTGTTTGCGATTGTGATTGCGAAATAAAGCTGTGCAATAAGAACAACCATTCTGATGAAGATGATGAGAGCGATGAATGCGATTGCAAGCTTGATTGTGTCACCCGAGGGAAGACCTTCAAACATTGAAAGCATCATCTGGATTGCAAATTTGACATCCTCGCCTATCATCGCCGTTGAATAGAGATAAACTCCGAGGAAAATTCCGATTGCAACCGCATAGCTTAAAAGCATCCAGCAGAAAGAGGTTATTGTTTTTGCCGCAAGAAGCTGTCCGCTTGTTACGGGAAGAGTGAAACTCAGATAACCCTGACCGCCGAAAAGGGTCTTTTTGAAATTCTGAACAACGCTTACAAATGTCATAACAATTGCAAGAACTCCCGTTCCGATAAGAACGATTGTTGCAAGAGCGCTGAGCCATGTTATTTTAACGATGAATGCCGCCATCATAACAAGAATTGCCGCAGCCGCAACAACATAAATCATTCCAATTGTGTGGATATTCGCTTTGAATTCATTCTTAATCAACTTGCCAAGCATTAGCGAACACCTCCTTAAACAAATCTTCAATTGTTCTGCCCGAAGCCGTTATATCGTCAACCTTTGCCTTAACGAGAACCTGACCTCTGCCTATCATAAGCACGGAATTGAAAATCTTTTCAACATCGTAGATAAGATGGGTTGAGATAAGAATGGTTGAACCTTCGGGATGGTTTTTCATGATTGTGTCAAGGATAAAAGCTCTTGCCGCAGGGTCAACGCCGCCGAGAGGCTCGTCAAGAACATAGAGCTTTGCATTTCTGCACATAACAAGAAGAAGCTGAAGCTTTTCCTGCATACCCTTTGACATTGTCTTGATTTTCTGTTTGGGGGGAAGCTGGAAAACATCGAGCATCTTATATGCCTTTTCCTTGTTGAAATCCTTATAGAAATCCGCCATAAATTCGATTGCATCCTTGCAACGCATCCAGTCTGCAAGATAGGTCTTTTCGGGGAGATATGCAACCTTTGCCTTTGTTACAACGCCGGGTGCATCGCCTTCAATAAGCACTTCACCCGAATAGTCATGAATAAGACCTGTGAGAATTTTGAGAAGCGAAGTTTTACCGCTTCCGTTAGGGCCGAGCAAGCCGATAATCTGACCGCCTTCAAAGCTGAAAGAAATGTTCTTGAGCACCTGATGGCTGCCGTAGGACTTGCTGAGATTATTTACTGAAATAATTTCGGACATCTTTTTTCCTCCCATTATTTTGGACATACAATGATAGCATATATTATAACACTATATATTATAAAATAAAAGACCTATTTTACGATTTTTTTGACTGAAAATTAAGTAATTGTAAATAAATAACAAAAAATCAGCTCACCCCGTGTGAGCCCAACATTTTATCTGCTTCAAATTAAGTTTCGCC
>JAZQTZ010000081.1:0-15784 GCA_045631105.1 Acutalibacteraceae bacterium | reverse complement strand
CATGTCGGGGTCAACAACAGCAACAACGGGGATGTCGTGAACGTCAACGCAAACCATCTTTCTGTTGTTCTGAGCGTCTGTGATAACGTAGTTTATTGTAACTTCTGCTGCTGTACCTGCTGTTGTGGGAACTGCAAAAATGGGAACGCACTTATTCTTTGTGGGAGCAACGCCTTCAAGTGAACGAACATCAGCGAATTCGGGGTTAGCAATGATGATACCTACAGCCTTTGCTGTGTCCATTGATGAACCGCCGCCTACAGCGATGATGCAGTCTGCGCCGCTTGCCTTGAATGCTTCAACGCCAGCCTGAACGTTTTCGATTGTGGGGTTAGCCTGGATTGTGCTGAATACATCGTAAGAGATGTCAGCGCCCTTGAGAACGTTGAAAACTTTGTCTGCAACGCCGAATTTGATGAGGTCGGGGTCGCAGCAAACAAGAGCCTTTGTGAAGCTTCTTGCCTTGAATTCGTCAGCAATAGCAGCGATAGCGCCCTTGCCGTGGTATGATGTTTCATTAAGTACAAATCTGTTAGCCATGTTATTTATCCTCCGTTATTTATTAAAGATTGAGAAAATCTCTTCTGTATACATCTTCAAGTTTGAATGCCTTGACGATTTCGACAAGGTCGGGGTCTGTGATTGTGTTTACTCTGGGAAGGTGAGCAGTCATCATGTAAAGCTGAGCAGCCTTTTCAACTCTTTCGATAAGACCGACTGCTTCGTCAAGGTCTTTGCCGCAGCCGTAGATACCGTGCTGACCCCAGATAACAAGACGGAATTCCTTCATCTTTTCTGCAGTTGCAATACCGATTTCGTTTGTGCCGCAAACCATCCAGGGAAGAACGCCGATGCCGTCGGGGAAAACAACCATGCATTCGGTGCACATTTCCCAGAGAGAATGTGTGAACTTCTTTTCGGAAAGTTCATGAACATATGTCATTGCAAGAGTGTTTGTGGGATGGCTGTGCATGATAACTCTGTTTTCGGGGTTCTTTGAGAGTCTTGAAATGTGGCTCATAAGATGAGCGGGAAGCTCGGATGTGGGTCTGCCGCCGTCTTTATAGCCCCAGAGAACATGAGCTGTTGTGCCGTCTTCTGCGATTCTGATGATGCCGAGGTTTGTTTCGGGGTCATCTTCAACATTCTTGAAATATTTGCCTGTGCCTGTAACGATAAAGATTTTGCCTGCAAGAACTTTTGCATCAAATCCCATATCAAAGCTTCTGATGGGGGAATCGATATCAAGATATTCTGCAACTTCGTCATTTTCGAGCATAACGCTGATGTTGCCGCCGTTTCTTTCGTCCCAGCCCATGCGGTACATATTTGCTGTTGCTTTACACATACCCACTACAAAGGGTGCTTCAAAGATGTTTTTCATTTTCTGTTCACCAATACCTTTTCTTCATATTCTTTAATGCTGTTTATATAACAGCCTTCAATGCCTTGTCTTTCGAGGAATTCTGCCCAAACATCGCCCATGGGCATGGTCTTCATTTCTTCGCTGAGAATCATAAGCTCTGTGAAGTTTGCTTCATCCTGGAGCTTCTGCATCTTTTCCGAGGGCTGAAGAAGTGCAAAAAGGAGAGCCTTCTGCACGTTTCTGACACCTGTTACCCAAGCGCTGATGCGATTGATTGAAGCGTCAAAATAGTCGGTTGCGATGAATACTCTGTCGAGAGCATCGTTTCTTACGATTTCTTTTGCTATTTCTTTTGTTTCGTCATCAAGAAGAACAACGTGGTCGCTGTCCCAACGGACACCTCTTGTGATGTGCAGAGCGATTTTTTCGCTGAATGCGAGCATCGAGGGGATTTTGTCGGAAACGAGCTCGGTGGGATGATAGTGACCGTTATCCATGAGGGGAGTGATGCCCTTCTGAATGGAATAGCTCAGGCAGAATTCGGCTGAGCCTACGGTGTAGCTTTCAAGACCGATGCCGAAAACCTTTGACTCGAGAGTTATGTAAACATTCTTCTTGTCATAGGGAGTTTCAAGAATTTCATCAAGTGATTTCTTGAAACGGAGACGGGGAGAAAGTCTGTCTGCGGGAATATCTTTGTATCCGTCGGGAATCCAGATATTCATAACGCAGGGATAACCTGTTTCCTTTGCAAAATAATCGGAAAGCTCAACGCATCTCTTGCCGTGTTCAACCCAGAATTTGCGGACTTCTTCATCAGGAGAGGAGAGGGTAAGACCGTCTTTTACCATCGGATGAGAGAAGAATGTGGGGTTGAAATCGATGCCGATATTTCTTTCCTTTGCAAACTCAACCCACTTTGTGAAATGCTCGGGTTTAAGAGCATCTCTGTCTGCTCTGTTGCCGTCAAAAATTGCATAGCAGGCGTGAAGATTGAGCTTTTTCTTTCCGGGAATGAGGCTGAACGCCTTGTCGATATCCGCCATGAGTTCTTCGGGATTTCTTGCTTTTCCGGGATAGTTACCGGTTGTCTGAATTCCGCCCGAGAGAGCATCGTCGCCGTCAAATCCGCCAACGTCATCGCCTTGCCAGCAATGCACGGAAACGGTTATGTCGGAAAGCTTCTCGATAGCTGAATCGGTATCGATTCCGAAATCAGCATAAAGCTTTTTTGCGCTTTCGTATCTGTTCATATTTAACCTCCGTTCAGAGATGATTTCATATTCCATTAAATTATATATTATTGTATTTTGAATGTCAACTATATTTAGTAGTTGATTTTTTTAATTATATATAGTAAAATAAATCGAATATAGGTATCTATAATAATTTGTAAAGGGTTGTAAAAAAATGTCTGATTTTAAATATAAGATTTCAGTTGTTATTCCTGTTTACAATTGTGAAAAATTTATTTCTCCCTGTGTTGAAAGCCTTAACGGTCAAACCATGCCTTCTGATGATTTTCAGATTGTTTTTGTTAATGACGGTTCAAAGGACAAAAGCGGTAAAATCTGCAGGGATTTTGCGGAAATTAATGATAATATAGTTTATTACGAGAAAGAAAACGGCGGTGTTTCAAGCGCAAGAAACAAGGGAATTGAGCTTGCCGAAGGTAAGTATATCATGTTCCTTGATGCCGATGATGCTCTCGGAAAGCGCAGCCTTGAAGCTATTTATAAATTCTTTGAGGCTCATTATGAAGAGACCGACCTTGTAACATACTCAATCGACTATGTTAATGAAAAGGGTGCTGTATCAACTCATAAACGTTTTGATGTTATGAGTCACAGCGGAATCTATGATATCAATTCGAACACTAATATATTGCAGACAACGATGAATATCTGCATAAAGAATGTTCCCGAAAGCGAAAGAATTCTTTTTGACGAAAGTCTTTCTCTCGGTGAAGACCAGTGGTTTATTTTCTCATGGTTACTCAAAAAACAAAAACTCGGCTTTGTCAAAGAAGCGGTTTATAAATATTTCCGTCATTCAGGCTCTGCAAGTTCGATGTTCAATAATCCTTATTATTGCTTTGAACAGTATACCGAATTCTTAAGAAAACTTCTCAATGCCTCCCGTGATGAAAACGGAAAAGCTCATCCCACGGCTCAGGCGCTTGTTATTTATAATCTCGGATGGCGACTTACCTCGGATATGCTTGTCAGCCATTCGGATGAAGAAACCGAATCAAGGCAGTATGCCGTTCTTCGTGAAATAATGAAGGATGTTGAAACTTCGGTTATCTGCAACTCGATTTATATCGACCCGTTCCATGTTGAATGCTTCATGCGTCTTAAGGACGAGCCTTGCGATATTTCCGTAAACACTTCCGCAATGAGTGCCTCAAGCAACGGAGACCTCTGGTTTGCTCAGGCGCATTCAATTGTTTTCAATACATTGAGAATTCATAACGGAAAAATTCAGGTTTCAGGTTATGTCAAGAATGGCGTTGTTGATTTTAAAGAGCTGAAGCTTTATTATTCCGATATTAACAACAATCTTCATGAAGTTCCGATGTATGACACTGCATTCAGTTTCTATAAGAGCAAAATGCAGACTAATCTCTTTGGCGGTTTTGATGTTGAAATCGATTTTGATAACAAAGAGAATTTAACGTTTATTCTTGAAATCTGCGGAAACAAGGTTGTTCCCACTCCGTATTTTGGTTTCAAATGTGCTGTCAACAGAGCCAAATGCCATGTTGCAACATGCGGACATGTGATGATTTTCGATGCAAAATCAAAGAGCATTTTCATAAAAAAAGGAAGCGCCTCCGAACTTGCAACAGCAAAAGCAGCGGCGGATAAATCTGTCGGTACCGAAAATAATAGAGCTATGCTCTACAGAAAAATATTTTCAAAAACAAAAACGAACGATGAAATCTGGCTCTACTGCGACAGAGAAAACATCTTCGATAACGCTTATTATCAGTTCCTTCATGATTTTGATAAGAATGACGGCGTAAAGCGTTACTATATCATCGATAATCTCAAAGACAAGAAAAAGTATTTCAATGCAAAACAAAGAAAATATCTTGTTGATTTCAAGAGTTTCAAACATAAAATGCTTTTCCTTAACTGCAAAAAAATCTTCACTTCTTTCAATTCACTTTCGATTTTCAGCCCGTTTGACGGTCTTCCCCTCAAATGGTATTCGGATATGACCGATTATGAAATAATCTATCTTCAGCACGGAATTCTCCATGCACGTCTGCCCTTGCTTTATACCAAAGAAAAGGCGAATGTTGATAAGGTTGTTATATCTTCGGAATTTGAAAGAGAAAATTTCAAGAAGATTTATAATTTCAACGAATCCGATCTTATTATGAGCGGTATGCCGAGATTCGATGCCATTGACACAGAGAAAAAGGCTCAGAGAAAGATTCTATTCTCCCCCTCATGGCGCAAGAATCTTATCGGCGAATATGAAAACAACACCCGTGTTCTTTATGTTGATAAGTTCAAGGAATCAGTCTTCTATAAAGAAATCAATGCGTTCCTCAACTCCGAAAAGCTTGCGGAAATTCTTGATAAATATGATTTAACTCTTGATTTCAAGAACCATCCCATTTTTGCGGATTATGACCGTCTTTTCGAGGTTAAAAATCCCCGTGTAAGAGTTACGCAGGAAAAAAACGAGATGCAGGATTATCTTGCAATGATAACAGACTATTCCTCAATAGTTTTCGATTTTGTCTATCTTAACAGACCGATTGTTTATTTTGTTCCCGATTATGAACAGTTCAGAGCGGGTATTACCCACGGCTATAATCAGCTTGATTTGCCTCTTGAAGAAGGTTTCGGCGATGTTAACGAAAAATGTGAACAGCTTATCGAATCAATAAAATATCTCGCAGAGCATAATTTTGAACCCAAACCCGTTTATGCCGAGAGAATGGAAAAATTCTTTGCTTCAAGAGAAAAGGATCACGCAAAAACATTGTATGAAGCAGTAAAATAAGTTTATCTGACAGGAGAAATTAGAATGAAGAGCGTTCCCGAAAGCTTCGGACGTATGGTTTTCGACGATAAAGCGATGAAAGCCAGGTTGCCCAAAGACACCTATAAAGCGATGAAAAAAACAATCAAGGACGGAAAACGCCTTGATATTGCAATTGCAAATGTTGTTGCGAATGCGATGAAGGATTGGGCTGTTGAAAACGGTGCAACCCATTACACACATTGGTTCCAGCCTATGACAGGCATTACCGCTGAAAAGCATGACAGTTTCATTTCACCAAGCGGTGACGGAAGTGTTATCATGGAGTTTTCGGGCAAAGAGCTTGTTAAAGGTGAGTCCGACGCATCAAGTTTCCCCTCAGGCGGACTCCGTGCGACCTTTGAAGCAAGAGGCTATACCGCATGGGACCCCACTTCCTATGCATTCATAAAAGAGGGAGTTCTTTGCATCCCCACCGTCTTCTGTTCATACGGCGGTGAAGCTCTTGATATGAAAACTCCGCTTCTTCGTTCAATGGAAGTTATCAGTAAGCAGGCTGTCAGAATTCTTAAACTCTTCGGACAGAATGACGTAACAACAGTTAAAACAACAGTTGGCGCAGAGCAGGAATATTTCCTTATTGATACCGATTTATACGATAAGAGAAAAGACCTTGTTTTCACGGGCAGAACTCTTTTCGGTTCAAAGCCTCCCAAGAGTCAGGAACTCGATGACCACTATTTCGGTTCAAACAAAACCCGTGTTGCAGCATATATGAAGGACCTCGACGAAGAACTCTGGAAGCTTGGCATTCTTGCAAAAACAGAGCATAACGAGGCTGCTCCCGCACAGCATGAGCTTGCACCCATTTTCACCACAACAAATATCGCAACCGACCATAATCAGCTTACAATGGAGATTATGCAGAAGGTTGCCAAAAGACATAACATGATTTGCCTGCTTCATGAAAAGCCCTTTGAAGGCGTTAACGGAAGCGGTAAACACAACAACTGGTCGCTTTGCACAGGTGACGGCAAAAACCTTCTTGACCCAGGTGAAACTCCTTATGACAATGCGCAGTTCCTTCTTTTCCTCTGCGCTGTTATCAAGGCTGTTGATAATTATCAGGATTTGCTCCGTGCTTCAGTTGCAAGCGCAGGAAATGACCACCGTCTCGGTGCAGGCGAAGCTCCTCCCGCGGTTATTTCAATGTTCCTCGGCGATGAACTCAACGAAATTCTCGAATCAATTGAAAACGATACCGCTTATGACGCAAAAGAAAAGGTGCAGATGAAGGTCGGTGTTCATGTTCTTCCGAGATTCCCCAAGGATACAACGGACAGAAACAGAACTTCACCCTTTGCATTTACGGGTAATAAGTTCGAGTTCAGAATGCTCGGTTCAGCCCGTTCAATCGCAAGTGCAAATATCGTTCTCAACACAGCTGTCGCAGAGTCGCTCAAATCATATGCAGACAGACTTGAAAGCGTTGATAATTTTGAAGATGCACTTCATGCTCTTATCAAAAAGACAATCAAAGACCATAAGCGCATTATTTTCAACGGTAACGGCTATGATGACGAATGGATAAAAGAGGCTGAAAAGAGAGGTCTTTTCAATCTCAGAACAACTCCCGACGCAATTCCTTCGCTTGTTGCCGAAAAGAATGTTAAACTCTTTGAAGAACACAAGGTTTTCACAAGAGCAGAGCTTGAAGCAAGACACGAGATTTATTTTGAAGGTTATTGCAAGACAGTCAATATCGAAGCGCTTACTGCAATTGAAATGGTCAACAAGGATATTCTCCCCGCAATCAGCGATTATACGGGCAAGCTTTGCGCAACCGCAAGCCTTAAGAAGAGCTTTAATGTTGACACATCTTATGAGGATGAAATCATTGCGAAGCTTTCAAAGCTCACTTCCGTTATTTTTGCGAAAACAGGCGAACTCGAAAAGGTTATCGCAAACATAAAATCAGCTAAGAATGCTGTTGAGGAAGCAAACACATTCAGAGATGTTGTTATTCCTCTTATGAATGAAATCAGAGCCGCTGTTGATGAGGCAGAAACAGTTACCTCTGCGGAATACTGGCCCTATCCTTCTTACGGCGATCTCCTTTTCGGAGTTAAATAAAATTTACGGGGTTGATAGAAATATCGACCCCTTTTTGGTATATATTTATATGTATATTAATAAACTAAAGTGAAAGGATGTGTACTTATGGAACTTGGATTTCTTGAAATAGTAAAAGTAATACTTATCGGTATAATCGAGGGTATAACCGAATGGCTGCCCATAAGCAGCACGGGGCATATGCTTCTTTTTGATGCTTTTCTACCGCTCAGAATGAGCGAAGATTTCAAAGAGATGTTTTTCGTTGTTATACAGCTCGGAGCAATAATGGCGGTTGTTGTCATGTTTTGGAAAAAGATGTTTCCGTTCGGTTATGCAGATAAAAAAATCCAGATAAAGAAAAGTATAATCATGATGTGGATAAAAGTTGTTGTCGGATGTCTTCCCGCCGCTGTTCTCGGACTCCTTTTTGATGACTTTCTTGAAGCTCATTTCGGAAATGCAATAACAATATCGCTTATGCTCATTCTTTACGGTATAGCGTTTATCCTTATTGAAAACAGAAATAAAAATAACAATCCGAAAATAAATTCAATAGCAAAAATTGATTATAAAACAGCAATAATAATCGGACTTTTTCAGGCGCTTTCAATGATACCCGGAACATCTCGCTCGGGTGCAACGATAGTTGGTGCTCTTCTTATCGGAGTTTCAAGAACAGCTGCAGCGGAATTCACATTTTTTCTTGCCGTTCCAACAATGCTCGGCGCAAGCGCATTGAAGATTCTGAAATTCGGATTTAATTTCAGCGGTTCGGAAATAACAGTTCTTTTAATCGGAATGATTGTTGCATTTGCTGTATCTCTTTTTGCGATTAAATTCCTTATGGATTATGTCAAAAAGCATGATTTCAAGGTGTTCGGATATTACCGTATCGGTTTGGGAGCTTTAGTTTTGCTCATTTCATTATTAACTGAAAATATATAATAAAACACCGCCAAGGTTTTAAACTTTGGCGGTGTGATTTTTTATTTGTTTGAATCGTTTTGACGAATCTCAACTCTTCTGACTTTGCCGCTGAATGTTTTGGGAAGTTCGTCAACAAACTCAATGATTCTTGGATATTTGTAAGGCGCTGTGTTTGTTTTAACATATGTCTGAAGCTCTTTTACAAGGCTGTCGCTTCCTTCAAATCCGGGGCGGAGAACAACCGTTGCCTTAACGATGAAGCCTCTTACAGCATCGGGGACACCCGTAACGGCAACCTCAAGAACGGAAGGGTGCTCAAGCATAACGCTTTCAATTTCAAAAGGTCCGATTCTGTAGCCTGAGGACTTGATAACATCATCATTTCTTCCGAAATAAACGAATCTGCCCTGTTCATCTCTGTATGCAAGGTCACCTGTGTGGAAAAATCCGTTTCTGTAAGCCTCTGCGGTGTCTTCTTCGCTGAAATTATAGCTTGCAACAACGCCGCAGGGATGTTCTTCGGGAGAAGCTGCTTTTATGCAGATTTCACCAATTGTACCTCTCTGACAGTGATTTCCATCCTCGTCAAGAATGTGAACCTGAAGACCGGGGGCGGGGAATCCGATTGCACCGGGTACAGGCTTTGTCCAGGGAGCAAGTGTGCAGATGCTGACGGGTGTTTCGCTCATGCCGAAGCCTTCGTGAATTTCAAGGCCTGTTGCCGCTTTCCACTTGTTGAAAATGTCTGCGTTGAGCGCTTCGCCTGCAGTGCAGCAATGCGTGATTGATGAAAGGTCGTATTTGCTCACATCATTCTGAAGCATGAGTCTGTACATTGTGGGAGGCACGCAGAAGGTTGTAACCTTATATTTTTCAAGCTTTGAAAGAATATCTGCGCCGTCAAATTTATCGAAATCATAAACAAGGTTTGCGCTTTCGCCCATCCACTGACCGTAGTATTTGCCCCAAAGGGATTTTGCCCAGCCTGAGTCGGAAACGGTGAAATGCATTCCGCCGTCAACAACTCTGTGCCAGAAAACACCCGTCATGATATGACCGAGGGGGTACTTGAAGTCGTGAGCGATGATTTTGGGATAACCTGTTGTGCCTGATGAGAAGTTGATAATCATAGTGTCATCAACGGTTGTTGCATCGGCACCTGTGGGTCTTGTCCAATCTTCGCTTGCGTTGTCGAAGCCGTTTTCAAAGTCAATCCAGCCTTGGGCAGCCTTATGCTTTGTCACAAACTTCTTTTCGATTGTTTCGTATTCATCTTTTCTGTCGTCAAAATACTCTGTGCAGTTATCGTCACCGGTAATGATAGCATACTTTATCTTTGCCTTGTTGCAACGGTAAACATAATCCTTGCCTTTGAGCATGTTTGAAGCAGGAACCATTATTGCACCGATTTTGTTGAGTGCAAGAGTAATAATCCAGAAAAGATAACTTCTTTTGAGGATAAGAAGAACGGGATCTCCTTTCTTAACGCCTTCTGAAACAAGGTAGTTTGCAGCCTTGTCTGAAAGACGCTTCATATCGCCGAAAGTGAATCTCTTTTCTTCTCCCTCGTTTGAAACATAAAGAAGCGCAAGTTTATCGGGATTTTCAGTACCGAGAACATCAACAACGTCATAAGCGAAGTTGAAATCATTCTCGTAAGTTATTTTAAAGTTTTCCTGGCAGTCCTTGAGAGAAATGAATGAATCTCTTGATCTGCCGATGAATTTTTCATAAATTGGCATTATATGACTCCTGATTGATTATTTAAGCACAAGCGCAATGAATTCCGCCTGAGTATCGCCTACGTTTTTGTGTGCGTGGGGAATGCTGGAATCGAAATATGCGCTGTCGCCTTCGTTCAGCTCATAGCAGATATCGCCGATATAGAGCAGGAGACTGCCTGAAATAACATAATCAAATTCCTGACCCTCGTGTTCGTCCATAACGGGAGGATTGCCTGAGGGGTCAATTTTAACAAGGAACGGCTCTGCTTTTTTAGATTTAAAGGTATATGCAAGATGTTGGAATTCATAGCCCGGGTTACGGTTAACGATAAAACCCTTATCCTTTTTAACGACCGTGCAGGTTGAAAGGCGGGGAGATTCACCGCTTATGATATCGAGAATATCAACGCCGAGAATAAGAGCGATATTGTTAAGGGTACTGATGGCGAAATCATATTCGCCATGCTCAAAAGCAATGTAATTATCTTCGGAAATTTCAAGCTTTTCAGCCATTTCTGTTGCGGTAAGACCGCAGGTTTCACGAAGAGAAGCAACTCGCAGGCCTATTTCTTTTAATTCAAGCATGGGGGTTCCTCCTTAAGTTTTAATTAATAGTTGTAGCCAAGCTCAACAGCCTTGATGTTAAGCTCGATAAGGTTCTGCTTTTTAGCGGGAACAAGCTTTGCCATGGTTTTTTCAACGTTTTCATAGGGCATAACGCCTGCGTGCTTGATCATGTGACCGATCATAATCATGTTTGCAAGACCGGGAAGATTTTCATCCGAAGCAAGCTTTGTTGCAGGGATATAGAAAACTTCAACATCATCTCTTTCAACCTTGCGGTCGATGAGTGAGCTGTCAACAAAAATCTTTGCGCCGGGAACAGCTGTGCTCTCGAATTTATCAAGAGAGGGGAGGTTAAGAGCAACAAGAACGTTGGGGTTTGAAACGATGGGAGAACCGATTTTTGTGTCGCTGAGAATAACGGAGCAGTTGCATGTGCCGCCTCTCATTTCAGGACCGTAAGAGGGAAGCCAGCTGACTTCTCTGTCTTCAAGAAGACCGTCATATGCAAGGAATTTTCCTGCGAAAAGGATACCCTGACCGCCGAAACCGGCAAGAAGAATTTCATGTGTCATAATTATTCTGCCTCCTTTTCTGCGGTTTTATCTTTGTAAACGCCGAGGGGATAATAGGGGAGCATGTTTTCTTCAAGCCATTCAAGAGCCTTGTCGGGCTTGAGACCCCAGTTTGTGGGACATGTGGAAAGAACTTCAACAAGTGAGAAGCCTTTGCCTTCGAGCTGATTCTGGAAAGCCTTCTTGATAGCCTTCTTTGCAGCCTTAACATTTTTAACATTGTTAACGGCAACTCTTTCGAGATATGTTGCGCCGTCAACGTTTGAAAGAAGTTCGCAAACTTTAACGGGAAGACCAACCTGTTCGGGGTTTCTGCCGTAAGGAGAAGTCTGTGTAACCTGACCGGGGAGAGTGGTGGGAGCCATCTGACCGCCTGTCATACCGTAGATTGCATTGTTAACAAAGATGATTGTGATGTTTTCGCCTCTTGCAGCTGCGTGAACTGTTTCTGCAGTACCGATAGCAGCAAGGTCGCCGTCACCCTGATATGTGAAAACCATGTTTTCGGGGAGTGAACGCTTAACACCTGTTGCAACTGCGGGAGCTCTGCCGTGAGCAGCTTCAATCATATCGCAGTTGAAATAGTTATATGCAAATACTGAGCATCCTACGGGAGCAACGCCAACTGTTTTGCCCTCGATTCCGAGCTCGTCAATAACCTCGGCAACAAGACGGTGGATAATACCATGTGTGCAACCGGGGCAATAATGAAGGGGTACATCGGCAAGTGCCTTGGGTTTTTCAAAAACTATCATTATTTGTCACCTCCGACGGAAATTGCTTCGTTAATGGATTTAAGAACATCTTCTGTTGTGGGAATCATACCGCCAACACGGTTGCAAAGAAGAACGGGCTTCTTGCAACGGGTTGCAAGTTCGATATCCTCAATCATCTGACCCATTGAAAGTTCAACGCTGATGAATGCCTTCACCTTATCAGCAGCTGCGTTGAGAACAGCCTTGGGGAAAGGCCAGAGAGTGATAGGTCTTATCATACCTACTTTGATACCCTGAGCGCGTGCCTTATCAATAGCATTCTGCGAAACTCTTGCGGCAACACCGTAAGCAACGATGCAGATTTCTGCATCATCCATCATGTATTCGTCATACATAACTTCTTCTGCTTCAATCTTTGCATATCTTTCGTAACGCTCAAAGTTATATCTTTCGAGTTCATCGGGCTGAATGAAGAGAGAGTTGACAACGTTGTGTTCTCTTTCGCAGTTTGTTCCGCAAGCTGCCCAGCCTGACTTATCATATTCCTTGATTTCACCCATATCAAGTGAAACGGGTTCCATCATCTGACCCATTGTGCCGTCTGAAAGAAGCATAACGGGCATTCTGTATTTATCAGCAAGATCAAATCCCTTGAATGTGAGGTTAACCATTTCCTGAACTGATGCGGGAGCAAGAACAACAAGATGGAAGTCGCCGTGACCTGCGCTCTTTGTTGCCTGGAAATAGTCGGACTGTGAGGGCTGGATACCGCCGAGACCGGGGCCGCCTCTCTGAACGTTAATGATAAGAGCGGGGAGGTCTGAACCTGCAAGGTATGAAATACCTTCGCTCTTGAGTGCGATTCCGGGGCTTGAGCTTGAGGTCATTGTTCTTTTACCTGCAGCAGCAGCGCCGTAAACCATGTTGATTGCAGCGATTTCGCTTTCCGCCTGAAGGAATGTTCCACCGATGAGGGGCATTCTTTTTGCCATATATGCGGCAACTTCTGTCTGCGGAGTTATGGGATAACCGAAGTAGTGACGGCAGCCTGCCATGATAGCAGCTTCCGCAAGAGCTTCGTTACCTTTCATCAATACTTTTTCAGCCATTATTCTTTCTCCTTACTTTTCAACGGTAATTACGCAGTCGGGGCACATTGTTGCACAGAAAGCGCAACCGATGCAAGCTGACTGGTCTGTAATGCCTGCGGGATGATAACCCTTGGCGTTGATTTCGTCTTTAAGCAATGCCACAATCTTTTTGGGGCATGCACCTACGCAAAGACCGCAGCCCTTGCAAAGGTCTGTTTTAAAGGTTACTTTTGCCATAATTTTTCTCCTTAATCCGTTGTTCTTGCCCACGATTGCTTAACATAAAGCTTTATCGGTGTGCAGTTAACAACTTTTTCTTTAAGTGTATCGTATAAATCTTCTTTTACCGTGGTCATTCTTATCGGAAGCGAGCTTGCCTTTGAAATTTCTTCGGCATAAGCGATTGAAGAGATAACATCCTCAGCAGTTGTTTCATCGCCGAGATTGGAATTGTTGACAATTCCCGTAAACTTCATTCCGCAGGCAACTTCGATTTCTCTCATAACTCCGACTGTTGAAGCGCAGTCAGGGGTGAGAGGTCTGTATTTATTGATAACAAGCAGATGTTCATAATCGTTCTGCTCGATTATCGACGGAGTGTATCTTCCGAGGGCGAGAGCGCCTCTGTCGTCACCGCCGACATCAATAACAGCTCTGACCGATAAATCATCTATTATCGAATAAGCTTCAGCAGGCAAAGCGGGAACATCAACATTTGAGTTTGCATATTCCGAAGAAATAAGACGGATTCCTTTTTCTCCGAGAATTTTTTCGCTGTCTTTCGTTCTGAAATAGGGGTTAACAATGTCGAGGTCGGCGATGCTAACCTTATCATGTTCCTCACGAAGACGAAGCGCATAGTTAACTGCAATGTTTGTTTTGCCGCTTCCGTAGTGACCTGCAAAGATTGTTATTCTTTTACTTTCCATATTAAAGAACTTTAACCCAGCCGAACTTATCTTCAACAGTGCCGCCCTGAATACCTGTTACGGTGTCATAGAGCTTCTGGCTGATTTCACCGATTTCGCCGCCGTTGATGGTCATAACATCATCCTTGTAGCGAAGCTTACCTACGGGTGAGATAACTGCAGCTGTACCTGTGCCGAAGCATTCTTCAAGAGTGCCGTTATTCTGTGCTTCAAGAAGTTCTTCAACGGAAATCTTTCTTTCTTCAACGGGAAGACCCCAGCTCTTGCAAAGCTCGATAACTGAGTTTCTTGTGATGCCGGGAAGAATGCTGCCGTTGAGCATGGGAGTAACAATTGTGCCGTTAATCTTGAAGAAGATGTTCATTGCGCCAACTTCTTCGATGTATTTTCTTTCAACGCCGTCAAGCCAGAGAACCTGTGAATAACCGTCGTCATGTGCCTTAACCTGAGCTGCAAGGCTTGCTGCGTAGTTACCGCCTGTTTTTGCGAAGCCCATGCCGCCCTTAACTGCTCTTACATAGTCATCTTCAATCCAGATGCCAACGGGAGCAAGACCGCTTGAATAGTAAGCGCCCGAGGGAGAGAGGATAACGATGAAGAGATAAGTCTTTGAAGGAGCAACACCGAGGAAATCGTCTGTTGCGATGATGAAGGGACGGATATAGAGTGATGTGCCGGGAGCGGAGGGGATCCAGTCACGGTCAACATCAACAACTGCGCTTACAGCCTGAACGAAATCTTCAACGGGAAGTTCGGGGATGCAAAGACGCTTGTTTGTGTCGTTTGTTCTCTTTGCGTTCATTTCGGGTCTGAAAAGACGAACTTCGCCGTCAGCACCCTTGTAAGCCTTAAGACCTTCGAACATTTCCTGACCGTAGTGGAAAACCATGCAAGCGGGGGAAAGGCTGAGGTTTGAATAGGGAACTATACGGGGATCGTGCCAACCCTGACCTTCTGTATAATTCATAACAAACATGTGGTCGGTGAAAATTTTTCCGAAGCCGAGATTGCTTTCGTCAGGCTTCTGCTTGGGAGCGGTTGTTCTCTCAATTTTGATATTCAACATTATTTGACACCCTTTCGGTAATTTATTTTTTTGAAAGTCCAAGTTTTGCAGCAAAATCTTCTCTCATCTTATATTTGAGAATTTTACCGGCTGCATTTTTCGGGAAATCTTCAACAAATTCAATGTAACGGGGAACTTTATGTCTTGCCATGTGAGATTGAATATAATCTCTCATTTCATCCACAGTCATACTGCAGCCTTCTTTGAGAATTATGCAAGCCATGATTTCTTCACCGTAGCGTTTATCGGGAACGCCGATAACCTGAACGTCCTGAACATATTCATGAGTATAAATGAATTCTTCGATTTCACGGGGATAAATGTTTTCGCCGCCTCGGATAATCATATCCTTGAGTCTGCCTGTGATGAGATAGTATCCGTCGGGTCTTCTGCAGGCAATGTCGCCGCTGTGAAGCCAGCCGTCTTTGTCGATTGCAGCTTCAGTTGCTTTAGGCATTTTATAATAACCTTTCATTATGTTATAGCCTCTTGCAACGAATTCGCCGTTTTCTCCGTCGGGCAGATCTTCGCCGGTTTCAGGATCGATAATCTTGCATTCAACATTCGGGAATGCGCTTCCGACGGTTTCTGTTCTGTCTTCAAGCGATTCGTTGACCTCGCCCATTGTGCAACCGGGAGAAGCTTCTGTTTCGCCGTAAACCGAAAGAATTTCCGTCATGTTCATTTCTGCTGCGGCACGCTTCATAAG
>JAZQTZ010000080.1:0-20997 GCA_045631105.1 Acutalibacteraceae bacterium | reverse complement strand
TCTTTGTTCTTACGAAAGCAGCGCCTTTACCGGGCTTAACGTGCTGGAATTCGATAATCTGATAAACCTGGCCTTCCATTTCGAAGGTTACGCCGTTTCTGAAATCGCCTGCTGATACCATAAAAATATTTCTCCTTATATTTGTTTATATGTTTTCGTAGTTATTTTATACTATTCATTTTGATTTTTCAAGTCTTTTTTTCAATATTAAAGAATTATGAGCGATTTTGATGATTTTGTGAGATTTTCAAGGCCGTTTTCCGTTATGAATGCCATGTCTTCAATGCGCACTCCGAATTCATCGGGAAGATAAATTCCGGGTTCAACCGTCACAACGTCGCCGACCTCAAGAATATGCTTGCTTTTGGGTGAAAGTCGGGGTGATTCGTGAATCTGAAGACCGACTCCGTGACCCGTGCCGTGGCCGAAATATTTTCCGTAGCCTGCATTTTCGATGATATCTCTTGCTGCTTTGTCGGCATCAAATCCCGAAATGCCTGATTTGAGCACTTCAAGACTCTTTTCCTGTGCAGAAAGAACGGTTTCATAAACCTCAATCTGTTTTGACGAAATTTCGCCGACTGCAAGCGTGCGTGTCATGTCGCTATGGTATCCGTCAACAACGGCGCCGTAATCAAGGGTGATAAAATCGCCTTTTGCGATTTTTTTGTTTGACGGCACACCGTGGGGGAGAGAGGTGTTTTTTCCGCTGACTGCAATGGTGTCAAACGAAATGCATTCCGCACCGTTTTTCAGCATAAAGAAATCAAGTTCAAGAGCGATTTCACGCTCTGTGACACCCTCTTTTATGAATCCGAGAATGTGGTCGAACGCTTTTTCTGCAATTGCCTGCGCTTCAAGAATTTTATTCTTTTCGAATTCGTTCTTTTTGCGGCGCAGAGAGGTGAGAAGTTCATCTGTTTTTTCTGCTTTGATTTCGCACGGAATTTTTTTGCAAAGCGCAGAAAAATCGGCAACGCTTATGCCTTCCGCTTCGGTAAAAACGGTTTCCGTTCCGAGCTTTTTGATGTATTCACAGAGCTGTTCATGGAAAGATGTCATGAGAACAATTTCGCACGATGAAACGCTCTTTGTTACTGCTTCGATATATCGGCTGTCAACGAAGAAAATTGCTTCGTTTTCCGTTATGAAAACTCTGCCTTCCGAATGAGGGAAACCCGTCAGATATCGCATGTTTTCTTCGGAAGTTATAAGAAAAGCCTCGTTTTTGCCGAGTGAATTTTTAAGGTTGTTTACCGCTGTAATCATCTCTGAACCTCGCCTGTTATAGCATTGATAATGTTCTGGAAAACAGCAACGTGGGAGTTTGAAATATACTTATCAAGATGCATTGAACCGAAGAACCAGCGTCTGAAAACGCAGACCTCGGAAAGCTCCTCGAGATAGGTGTTAAGACCCGTAACGCTTGCGGTTTCGCTGTCTTTAAGCTTAAGAAATCCCTTGATTTTGACGGGAGGCTCATGCGTGATGATGTAGTCAACACGGCAGTTGAGCTTTTCAAGATTTGCCGCACCTTCGAGCAGCTCTTCGCGGCTTGGGAATTCATATTTTGACCATGCGTTTTCTTCAAAACGGATGTCTATATCGGGGCTTTCGCCGCCGCCCATTGTGAAGAAAGTCATGTTGTCAATTTTGAAAATCTGACCTCTCATAAGGTGATAGATATTGCCGCCGAGATGGTGAACCTTGCCGCCGTTCCATTCGGAAACGGGAATGGAATTGAGGATTTCAAAATTTTCGTGAGTTCCGTCGATGAAGCATATATTGAATTTCTTGCCTGCAAGTTTTTTGAGGATTTTCTGCTCGATTTTGCTGTTATCCCAAACAAAGCCGAAATCG
Organism: Acutalibacteraceae bacterium; assembly: GCA_045631105.1. Lineage (GTDB taxonomy): Bacteria > Bacillota > Clostridia > Oscillospirales > Acutalibacteraceae > CAG-177. The sequence goes on along the minus strand of JAZQTZ010000080.1, from coordinate 19,137 downwards.
CCGCAGATAATCAGAGTGTCGCCCTTTTTGAGCTGTTTTATGGCAGGAGAGTCAAATCTGGAAATATCGCCGTGCATATCTCCGGTTACATATACCATTTCTCCACGCTCCTTATTTTCATAATCCTCATTAATATACTCCAAAAATGCAAAAAAATCAAGGGCTTGAAATTAATATGGAAAAATATAATAAAATAAAATTAGTTTCAGGTATTTATTTTTTGATATGACTGTGATATAATTATCGGTATCGAATTTTTTTGAAACGGTGTGTGAAATGAAAAAGATATTAAGTATATTATTGACGGCGGTTGTTTTTGCGAGCTCTTTCTGCTTCACAAATGCAAACGCCGCATATGACGACGTTATGGAATCCATGAAGCTTTATTCCGACTGTCTGCTCGTTGTCAGCACGGACAATGACGAGGTCATTTTTGCGAAGAATGCAAACAAGCAGTCCGCACCCGCAAGCCTTACAAAGGTCATAACCGCAATCGTTGTTCTTGAAAACTGCACTAATCTTGATGCAATCGTAACCGTGCCCGAATCATGCATAAGAGAACTCGACGGCACGGGAAGCTCAATGGGCGGAATTCAGCCGGGCGAACAGATTTCGGTTTATAATCTTCTTTGCTATCTCATGCTTGTCAGCGCAAACGAAGCCGCAACAACTCTTGCCGATTATGTTACCGGTGGCGACAGAGCAAAATTCATCGCCATGATGAATGAGGTTGCCGAAAGACTCGGATGCACAAACAGCCATTTTGAAAATCCCCACGGTCTTGACCACGATAATCAGTATGTCACCGCAACGGATATGGCAAAATTCATCACTCATGCAATGGGATTCCCTGCATTTGAAGAAATCGTAGGAAGAACAAGCTATGTTCTTCCCGAAACGAACATGCAGCAGTCAAGAACAATCCATTCCACAAACTACATGCTCAACAGCGCATACAAAGATTACTATTGCAAATATGTTAAGGGTGGCAAAACAGGTTCAACCTCGGGTGCAGGCAGATGTTTTGTTGCATATGCATCAAAAGACGGCTATAACTATGTTGCCGTTGCCCTTGATTCACCTTTCGGAGATGTCGATAACGACGGCGTTAATGAAAACGGTTCGTTCCTCGATTGCAAGGAAATGCTCGAATGGACTTTCAAGAATATTGAGCTTGTTGCTATCGCAGACACAACAAGAGTTGTCGGTGAAATCTCCGTTAAATACGCAAAATCCGTTGACTACATAACTCTTTCACCTGCCGAAACCGTTTACAGCCTTGTTCCGAAAGGCACGGATTCCGGAAGCCTCCTCGTTGAGCTTGTTGATGCACCCGAAGCAATAAATGCGCCTGTTAAAAAGGGCGAGATTATCTGCAAGGGTAAAATTCTTTATGCAGGCGAAGTAATAAAGGAAATTGACCTTGTTTCCAATATGGATGCCAAAATCAGCATTTTCGCATTTCTCGGAAGCGTGGCAAAATCCGCTCTTTCTTCATGGATTTTCCGTATTGCGGCAATCGTGATAATCGCTCTTCTTGTTATTCTTATCATCAAGAAACGCAAAAATGATAATTCAAGACCCTCCAACAATAAGGATTACAGAATCCTCAACTATAACGACTTTATGAAATTGAAATAAGGAATTGAAAATGAATAATATTTACAAGGGCAGATGTCCCGAAAAATACACAAAAGAGCTTATTGAAATGCTCGATACCGTTTTCTTCAGCAAAGACCCCAACAATCAGAAGTTTATGGAGCTTCTCCCGAAACTTTATAAAGATAAGTATTCACCTGCATATAACAATGTTGTTGTTATGGAAGGCGAAGAAATCAAAGGCGCAGTCGGATGCTACACTCTTAACACCGTTGCGGCGGGCAGAAAACTCAAGATTCTCGGCATCGGAAATGTTGCAGTTACCGAGGATTGCAGAGGCAAGGGCTACATGAAAGACACAATGCAGATGGCTCTTGACATAATGAAAGAAGAGGGTCACGATTATTCTCTTCTCGGCGGTCAAAGACAGCGTTACGGCTTTTTCGGTTATGAACCCATCGGTCTTGAATACCGTTTTCTTATCGATAAAGGCAACATCAGAAGAATCATCGGCGAAGAAAGAAAATCGGAGTTTACCGCCCGCGAAATCACGGAAAATGATACCGATATCATAAGAAAAATCAAGGCAGTTCATGAAGAGCTTCCGTTCTTTGTTGAAAGAAAAGAAGAAGATTATATCGACATCATGCATTCATGGAACAATATTCCCTATGCCGCTTTTAAAGGCGACGAATTCAAGGGATATTTTACCCTCGAAAAGAACGGCGGAAGATATCTCCACGAAATCAGAGCTGTTGATATCAGCGATATGCTCGAGCTTATCATGTGCGCAATCGAAAAAGGAAATCTTGAGGGCGTTGCAATAAATCTTCCTGCATTTGATACGGAATACTGCGATTTCATGGCAAAAAACTGCGGCGGTTATTCAATCGGAACTCCCGAAATGATAAACATTTTCAATTTCCGCAACTTTATTGATGCGTTCCTTGCTCTTAAGGCGCAGAGAATGAATCTTGCATCGGGCACGCTTAAAATTCTTATCCACGGCATGAACGGCGATGAATTCCTTGCCGTTACCGTTGACGGAAAAGAAGTGTCGGTCAAGGAAGCAGAGGGTGATGCGGATATCGAACTCAGCCACAGAGATGCGATTGTGTTTATCGGCGGTCTTTATTCAAAAGACAGGCTCAATATTCCCGCATTTGCGCAGAGTTGGTTCCCCCTCGATTTCTTCTCGTATTCGCTCGACAATGTTTGATGAAATTTTTTCTTGACTATTTTATAAATAAGATATATATTATATGTGTATGATTTAAAAAGGAGGAAATATCCAATGAAAGTATTTATGATTGGCGGCACAGGTCTCCTCGGTTGCGAAGCTGCAAGAATCTTCATCGAAAGAGGCCATCAGGTAAAGAGCGTTGCTCTTCCCCCTCTTCCCGAAGGCGCACCCATCCCCAAGGAAATGGAAATCGAGCTTTGCAACATCTATGAAAAGACAGATGAAGAAATCAAGGCTATTATGGCAGGTTGCGATTGTTTCGTATTCGCAGCAGGTATCGACGAAAGAGTTGAATTCCCCGCTCCCGTTTATGATGCATACTATAAGTACAACATCGCTCCCCTCAAGAGAATCCTTCCTCTCTGTAAGGAAATCGGCATGAAGAATGCTGTTATTCTCGGTTCATACTTTGCATACCTTGCAAAGGAAAGACCCGACATGGAGCTCACAAAGAAACATCCCTATATCAAGAGCCGTATCGATCAGGAAGAAGTTGCATTCTCATTTGCAGATGATAACTTCGATGTATCGGTTCTTGAACTTCCCTATATCTTCGGCACACAGCCCGGCAGAAAGCCCGTTTGGGTTATCCTTATCGAACAAATCAAGATGATGGATAAGCTTCCCCTCACAATGTATCCCGGCGGCGGCACAGCAATGCTTACAGTTCGCCAGGTTGGTGAAGTTATCGTTGGTGCAGCTGAAAAGTCAAAGGGCGCAAAGGCATGGCCCATCTCCATGTATAACCAGACATGGAAAGAATTCCTCAAGATCGTTTATGCTGCAAGAGGCATGGGCGAAAACAGAAAGATTCTCAGCGTTCCCGCATGGATGATGAGAATGGGTCTCGGCAAGGTTAAGAAGGAATATGCTGAAAAGGGTATTGAAAGCGGTATCGATGTTGACGGTCTTGCAGATATCATGGCTCTCAACCTCTTCATCGACAGAAAGTATTCTGTTGAGCTTGGCGCAACTGAAGACGATATCAAGGCAGCTATCACTGACTCAATCAAGGTAAGCCAGGCTTCCTATGACGGAGCAGTTAAGCTTCTTGAAATGAAGGGCGAATAATAAATTCAAAAGGGACTGTAAAAAACAGTCCCTTTTTTTGAGTAAAATAGAAATGTCAGGTGATAAATATGGCACAGCTTAAAATGTACTGGCTCAAGGGCACTCCCATTGCGGATTTAACTCTGCCCGAAGGCTATTCAATTTCAAATTATAAAGATGCATCCGACAAAATGCCGTGGGTTGAATGCTGCAAAAACGGACTTGAGGCTGACGATGCCGATGAAAGCCGTTTTGACAGCCGCATCACATACCACGACGATATAAATCTGGAAACCGACGTTTTCTTCATTGATTATGAGGGCGAACATGTCGGCACAGCAACCGCTGTTTTCCATCCGGAGAAAAACTGCGGTGAGCTTCATATGGTTGGTATCAGAACTGAATTCAGAGGCAGGGGCCTCGGAAAATATCTCAACAATGCATGCGTAAAGAAACTTGCAGCTCAGGATGTTGACTATATCTATCTCACAACCGACGAATGGCGCAAAGGCGCTGTAAAGAGCTATCTTACCGCAGGCTTTGTTCCCGTTGAATATAAAACGGATATGAAACAGCGTTGGGAATGGATGCTTGCAGAGCTTGAAGTTGACGGCGAATTCGACATGGTCAACGAAGACTGTTCATTCTTTGCAAAAATCAAGAGATCTCCCACAATCAAGGTCGGTGTTCTCGGCGTAGGCAGAGGCAGAAGCATGATTGATTATTGCCGCTCTGTCAAGGGCGCAAAAACCGTTGCTATCTGCGATAACTATATCCCCATGCTTGACCTCGCAAAGAAAGATTACGAGGGCGAAGGCGTAACTTTCTATGATAACTATGAGGATTTCCTCACTCATGATATGGATGTTGTTGTTCTTGCAAACTATGCAACCGAACACGCTCCCTTTGCAATCAAGGCTCTCGACAAAGGCTTCAACGTTATCAGCGAAGTTCTTCCCGTTCAGACAATGAAGGAAGCGGTTGAACTTGTTGAAGCTGTTGAAAGAAGCGGAAAGAAATATTACTTTGCAGAAAACTGCTGTTATATGCCTGCGCCCAAAAAGATGAAAGAGCTTTATGAGGCAGGCGCACTCGGCAAGTTTGAATACGGCGAAGGCGAATATATGCACAATCTCGAAGCAGACTGGCATATGCATACTCAGGGCAGACCCGACCATTGGAGAACCCTTATGCACGCTTTCTACTACTGCACTCACTCAATCGGTCCGCTTATCCATATCACAGGCTTAAGACCTGTTAAGGTCAGCGGTTTTGAGGTTGCTTATAACGACAGAATGTATCGCATGGGCGCAAAGGCTGCTCCCATCGGTCTTGAAATAATAACTCTTGAAAACGGCGCTGTTCTCAAGAGCGTTCACGGCATCGGATGCGCAGGTCATTCAATCTGGTTCTCCATCAACGGCTCAAAGGGCAGAATGGAAACAGCACGTGAAGACGCTGAAAACGAAGATGTTCAGACTCTCTATGTCAACTGCGACGAAAATGAAGGCGATAACAACTCAAAGCCCCGTATTGTTCCCACATGGGACCATCTTTCGGATTTTGCCGAGAAGACAGGTCACGGCGGTGCGGACTATTATTTCATGCACAACGTTATTGGGGATCTCCGAGGAAACAAAGCTGACACCATTGATGTTTATGAAGGACTTGATATGTTCCTTCCCGGTATGTTTGCATATTTCTCAGCTCTTGAAGGCGGTATTCCCATGGAAATCCCCAATCTCCGCAATCCTGAAGAAAGAGAAAAGTGGAGAAACGATACCCGTTGCACCGACCCCAAGGTTGCAGGCGATATGTTCATTCCCGGTTATTCAAAGGGTAACCCCGATATTCCCGAAGAAACATACCTCAGACTTCAGGAAAGATACCGCGAAGAAATGGCAAAGAAACAAGAAAACTGATTCGAAAGGAAGATACCCATGGAAGATAAAAGATATGTCGGCAAAAAAGAGCTGTGGATGTATGCTCTCGGTGCAGGCGGTCAGGGCATGATTTATGCCATGATGTCCAGTTATATAAGCGACTATTATGTAAACGTTCTCCAGCTTCCTCTTATGTTTGTTCTCATTCTTATGCTCGCAGCAAGAGTATGGGACGCAATCAACGACCCGATGATGGGCATGATTGTTGACAGAAGAACAATGAAGAAGGGCAGAATGAAGCCCTATATCATTATGGCAACCCCTATTATTGCCGTGCTCACCCTTCTTATGTATCTCAGCCCCGATATGGAACAGACTCCCCTCATGATTTTCTCGGCTGTTGTTTATATTCTCTGGGGTATGTCCTACACAATGGCGGATGTTCCCTTCTGGACCATTCCCAATGTGCTTACCCCCAACTCAAAGGAGAGAAGCGATGTTATCTCCTTCACAAAGATTATCAACAGCATCGGTTCCGCTCTTCCCGAGGTGCTTTTCCTTGCAATTCCTCTTGTTCTCAATGCGATTTATGCGAAGTTCGGCAACGAACCCAATCCGCTTGACTTTGAGAAGAAAAAATATTTCCTTATCGCACTTTTTGCCGTTGTTATCGGCGGAGTGATGTATGTTAACTGTTATTTCCATATCAAGGAAAGAGTTACTCTTCCCAACAAGAAAAAGATTTCCGGTCAGCCCGGAAGCCTTTCAAGAATTTTCCATTGCAAACCCCTCATGCTTGTTGTTATCATGGGTATTCTTTCAAGCGGAAGATATCTTGTTCAGGCGGCAGCTATTCATGTTGCCCGTTATTCGTTCTACATCGGACCCGATAATCCCACTCAGGCTGACATCCTCAACAGCATAAGCCTTGTTAAAACAATTTTCCAGGTCTGCACAATCGTCGGCATGTTCGGCACAACTCTTGTTATGCCCATGCTTATGAAGAAGTTTGACTACAAGAAAATTGTTATCACAACCTGTCTTGCAGGTTTTGCAGCAAGTGTTGTAACCACCGTTATCGGCTATGCAACAAATCTTTCGAGCATCTATGTTCTTGCGCCGTTCATCATGATTCAGTCAATTCCCCTCGGCGTTATCAACGTTATCTCATATGCGATGATTTGTGACAGCCTTGACTATATGGAACTCACAACAGGCGTGAGAGAAAACGGTCTCGGCTCGGCTTGTCAGGGCTTCATTAACAAAATCGGCAATGCATTCTCAACCTGCGGAATCATAGTTCTTTATATGGCTATTGATATGGACCCCGCCGCAATGCTTTCAAAGGAAGCAATCATGCCTGCGCTTGATGTTGCTTTCAATCAGAGATTTTCGATGTTTACCCTCGTTTCGCTTCTCCCCGGTTTAAGCATGCTCCTTTGCTCAATCCCCATGTTCTTCTATAAGATTGCGGGTAAGAACAAAGAAAAGATGCTCTCAGACCTCAAGGCAAAGAGAGAAGCAGAAGGCTTTGCAATCACAGAATAAACTAAAGAAAACAGGTGACCCCCTTGTCCAATAAAAAAGATTTAAGAAATATTGCTATCATCGCTCACGTTGACCACGGTAAAACAACCATGGTTGACGAAATGCTCAAGCAGAGCGGAACTTTCCGCGATAACGAGCAGGTTGCCGACAGAGTCATGGACTCCAACGACCTTGAGCGTGAAAGAGGAATAACAATCCTTTCAAAGAACACATCCGTACACTATAAGGGAACAAAAATCAACGTTGTCGATACTCCGGGCCATGCCGATTTCGGCGGCGAGGTTGAACGCATCCTTATGATGGTTGACGGCGTTCTTCTGCTTGTTGACGCCTTTGAGGGTTGTATGCCTCAGACGAGATTCGTTCTCAAAAAGGCGCTCAATCTCAAGAAGAAAGTTCTTGTTGTTATCAATAAAATCGACCGTCCCAATGCACGCCCCTACGAGGTTGTTGATGAGGTGCTCGACCTCTTTATCGACCTTGGTGCAGATGAGGATCAGCTTGAATTCCCCGTTGTTTATGCCAGCGCAAGAGACGGTTATTCGAGCCTTGACCCCAATTGCAGAGAAGGCAATATGCAGCCTCTTTTCGATGCAATTCTTGAAAATATCGACGCTCCCGACGGTAATCCCGATGAACCTCTTCAGGTTCTTTTCTCGAGCCTTGACTATGATGACTATGTCGGCAGAATCGGTGTAGGCAGAGTTGAAAGAGGCAGAATAAAGAAGAATCAGCAGATTACCCTTTGCAAAACCGACGGCACAACCCAGAACGTTAAAGTTTCAAGACTTTATCAGTTTGAGGGTCTTGCAAGAGTTGAGTGCGAAGAAGCTGAAGCGGGCGATATCATCTGCGTTTCGGGTATTGAGGGAATCAATATCGGTGAAACAGCATGCCATCCCGAACATGTTGAGCCTCTTCCCTTTATCAAAATTGACGAACCCACAATTTCGATGAACTTCATCGTTAATGACAGCCCGTTTGCAGGCAAAGAGGGTAAGTTTGTTACAACAAGAAACATCCGTGACCGCCTTTATAAAGAGGTTGAAACGAATGTGAGCATGAGAGTTGAAGAAACCGAAACAACCGACACCTTCAAGGTTTCGGGCAGAGGCGAGCTTCATCTTTCAATCCTTATCGAAACAATGCGCCGTCAGGGTTATGAATTCCAGGTTTCAAGACCCAAGGTTATCTTCAAGGAAATCGACGGTCAGCTCATGGAACCCATGGAGCTTCTTATCGTTGAAGTTCCCGAGCAGTATGTTGGCGCAGTTATCGAAAAACTCGGTTCACGCAAGGGTGAACTTGAAAATATGGGTGCCCGTGAAGGCGGTTCAACCCATCTTGAATTCAAAATTCCGTCAAGAGGTCTTATCGGTTACCGTGCCGAATTCCTTACCGATACCAACGGCAACGGCATCATGAATCAGCTTTTCGACGGCTATGCACCCTATAAGGGCGATATCCAGACCCGTGAAAGAGGTTCAATTGTTGTTCATGAAACAGGCATGAGCACCGCTTACGGTCTTTTCAACACTCAGGACAGAGGCAGACTCTTCATTCCTGCAGGCGTTGAGGTTTATGAGGGTATGATTGTCGGCGAATGTGCCAAGTATGAAGATATAGTTTGCAATGTTTGTAAAACGAAGCATCTTACCAACACCCGTGCATCAGGCTCGGATGATGCTCTGCGTCTTGTACCGCACAGCGTTCTCAGCCTCGAACAGTGCATGGAATTCATAAAGGATGATGAGCTTCTCGAGGTAACTCCCGATTCGCTCAGACTCCGCAAGAGAATCCTTTCAAAGGAACTCAGAATGAAACAGCAATTCAAGAAGAAGTAATATTATGATGAGAAAACCCGCCGTAGCCCTCGGAAGTTTTGACGGACTTCACCGAGGCCATATGTCAGTTATCGCCTGCACCGCCGATTTTGAACGGGAGTGCGGGCTTTCTCCTCATGTTCTTTTGTTTGATACCCATCCTATGTCCGTCATAAAAGGCTCTGCGCCCGATAAAATTCTGCAGGAATCTTTGCGTGACGAAATTCTTGAAAAAGCAGGGATTGAAACAACGGTTATACCTTTTATATATATAAAGGATATGTCGTGCCGTGAATTTTTTGAAAAAATTATTCTCGGAAAGCTTGGCGCGGGAGCGCTTTGTTGCGGTTGGAATTATCGCTTCGGAAAAGGCGGTGAGGGTGACTGCGAAACGCTCAAAGCTCTTTGCGATGAACACGGCGTTATGCTGAAAATCGTTCCGCATGTTGATTATAACGGCGAACCGATAAGTTCAACGAGAATAAGAAAAGCTGTTGAAAACGGTGATATTCCTCTTGCAAATGCCATGCTCGGCAGAGAATTCCGCTATAAATCAACGGTTGTCAGCGGTCATCAGAGAGGCAGACTCATCGGTGCGCCAACGATAAATCAACATTTCGATAAAAATTTTGTTCTCCCCCGAAAGGGAGTTTATGCTTCGGTAACGATTGTTGACGGAAAAGAATATCCGTCGGTTACCAATATCGGTCTGCGTCCGTCGTTTGAAAATGAGGATTTCAGGAGCGAAACCTGTATTCTCGGTTTTGCAGGCGACCTCTACGGGCAGGATATTGAAGTCATGCTTCTTGAATATCTCCGCGATGAGATAAAATTCGACAGCATGGAAAAACTCAGCGAACAGATAGAAAAGGATGCCAAAAAATCCAAGGAATTATTTGAGGAAAGAGGTGCAGAAAGCGATGTATGAAAATTGGGAACAGCTTAAGGCTGAATGCATGGAGTGCAGAAAATGCTCTCTTTGCGAAACAAGAACAAATCTTGTTTTCGGCGTCGGAAACGAAAATGCCGAGGTAATGTTTATCGGCGAAGGTCCGGGCGAAAACGAGGATTTGCAGGGTGAACCTTTTGTTGGCAGAGGCGGAAAGCTTCTCGATAAATTTCTCGATGCGATTAATCTTGACCGCAAGAAGAATATCTATATTGCCAACATGGTGAAATGCCGTCCGCCCAAAAACCGTGACCCTCTTCCCGAGGAGCAGGAGCAATGCATCGGCTGGCTCCGTGAGCAGACGAGACTCATGCGCCCGAAAATTATCGTTTGTCTCGGCAGAATTTCTGCGCAGAGACTCATTTCAAAGGATTTCAAGGTCACACAGCAGCATGGCGAGTTCATCGAAAAAGGCGGAATTCTCTTCATGGGAACGTTCCATCCTGCAGCGCTTCTCCGCAACCCCAATCAGAAGCCCGATGCACTCGAAGATTTCCTTGCTCTTGAGAGAAAGATCAAAGAAATCTGCGACCACACCTATTAATCGACCGAATTTGCCGATTTTATGCAATTTTTACTAAATTATTTTTCATTGCACGAAAAAAGTTGTTGACAAAATTCAAAAATTGGCTTATTATATAGCATACAAGGATTTTGAGAGGTAATTTATAGTGCGAAAACAGAAAAAATCTTTGCCCTATGAGGAGTTGGCGGTGCTTGCCGCAGGCGGCGATGATGAGTCCATGGCTCTGCTTATTTCCGCAATAACTCCGATTGCAACGGCAAAGGGTTATGCACTTGCAAATTCCAGAGTAGCGGGCGATGACCTCACTCAGGAGGGCATGCTCGGGTTCCTTGAGGCAGTCAGGAGCTTCAATCCCGAAAAGGGAAGCTTCAAGGCGTATGCCGAAACCTGCATAAACAACAGAATTCTTTCTGCTGTCCGTGCAAGTTATAACAATAAAAATGCCGCCCTTTCAAAGGCGCTTCCTCTTGAGGATGGCGAAAATGAAATCAGCGGCGATGAATCCGACCCTGCGAAGGTTCTTTCTTCAAAAGACGGATTCGAGCATATCACGGGTCTTATCAAAAGCAATCTTTCGGAATTTGAAAGGCAGGTTATATTCCTGCGTTTCTTCGGTCTGAGCTATTCGGAAATTTCTTCACGGCTTGAATGCAGCGAAAAAGCGGTTGACAATGCTTTGCAGAGAATACGGAAAAAGATGCGTGCAGAACTTAATAAATGATGCTCATCCGAGCATTAAATATGCCCCCGTAGCTTAAAGCAGAGCGTTGTTCAACAAAGGTGACGGTGCGATTCCGTCCAAGGGCGAAAATATTTTTCAAGCGAGGTTAAAAACAATGTACGAAGACAAAACTCTCATCTGTAAGGAATGCGGCAATGAATTCACTTTCACAGCCGGCGAACAGGAATTCTATGCTGAAAAAGGCTTTGTAAACGAGCCCCAGCGCTGCAAGGCATGCCGTGACGCACGCAAGAACGCAGTTCGTGGTGAGCGTGAATGGTTTGAAGCAACATGTGATTCCTGCGGTGGAGTTGCAAAGGTTCCCTTTAAGCCGCGTGAGGACAGACCTGTTTTCTGCAGCGAATGCTTTGCAAAGAAGCAGGAAGAACAGGCATAATTTAATCCTGAACTTAATGCTAAGCCCCCTCTTTTGAGGGGGCTTTTAACTGTCGATAAAGTCGCTGAAACATAAACGAAATCATTGTAGGGTTCGGAAACTCAACGACTTATATCAACAACTGTATAAAAGCAGGGCGGGATTACTACATCCCGCCGCTTGTTTTTCGTTTATTTGACGTTTTTTCTCCCATCGACGTACCTTTGTACGCCTTCGGTCGAAGAAAACGCCATTCAGTATCCTTTCTCAACGAGCCATAAAGCCCCCTCTTTTGAGGGGGCTTTAAATTTTTGTTATGAGTAATCCTCTGCGGGAGAAAATTCGTCTGAACCAACTCCGCAGAGAGGGCAGACCCAGTCTTTGGGGATATCCTCGAATTTCGTTCCGGGGGAGATTCCGTTGTCGGGGTCGCCGATTTTTTCGTCATAAACATAACCGCAAATGTCACAGATATACTTCATAAAACGCTCCTTTGATTTTTATTATCATGTGCGTTTTATCTGTGATTATTTACAGAGTTCTTCTGCAAGAGCTTCAATTTCAGCGATGTTGTTTTCGTTCATTGCCGATTTGATGTGAACGCCTGCTTCGGTATAGGTCAGATTCTTGCAGCTTTCAAGAGCTCTTCTCATGAACTTTTCAGCCATGAGCGCCCATGTTCCGTTTTCCATGAAAGCAACGGTCTTGTTCTGGAAGAATCTTTCGGAAAGATGCTTCAGGAATTCATGCATGAAGGGGAACATTTCGCCGTTATATGTTGTTGTTGCAAGAACAATTTTTCCGTAACGGAAAGCATCTTCAACAGCTTCAGCCATGTCGCAGCGTGCAAGGTCATTAACAACAACCTTGGGGCATCCCTTTTCACGAAGCTTTTCTGCAAGAAGTTCAACTGCCTTTTTGGTGTTGCCGTAAACCGAAGTGTAAGCGATAACAACGCCTTCGGTTTCAACGCCGTAGGATGACCATATATCGTAAAGGTTGATGTAATATCCGAGATTTTCGGTGAGCACGGGGCCGTGGAGGGGGCAAATCTTTTCGATGTCAAGAGTTGCTGCTTTTTTGAGAAGCGCCTGAACCTGAGCGCCGTATTTTCCGACGATGCCGAAATAATAGCGTCGAGCTTCGCAAGCCCAGTCCTCATCGGCATCCCATGTTCCGAATTTTCCGAAACCGTCAGCCGAGAAAAGAACCTTATCTGTGCTGTCATAGGTTACGATTACCTCGGGCCAATGCACCATCGGTGCGGTAACAAATGTGAGCTCACGGTTGCCGAGAGAAAGGGTTGAACCCTCGCCCACAACAATCTGTCTGTCAGCGTAGTCCGAGCCGTAGAACTGCTTCATCATGACAAAAGCCTTTGCTGATGCAACAACCTTTGCCTCGGGATAGGTCTGCATGAAAAGGTTGATATTTGCGGAATGGTCGGGTTCCATATGCTGAACGATGAGATAATCGGGAGTTTTGTCGCCGAGAACGTTCTTAATATTTCCGAGCCACTCTTCGCCGAAAGCGGCATCAACGGTATCCATGATTGCGATTTTTTCGCCCATGACTGCATATGAGTTATATGCCATGCCGTTTTCAACAATATACTGACCCTCAAACAAATCAATGTTGCGGTCGTTAACGCCTATATATTTAATATTATCTGTAATAATCATAGTATTCTCCTATTTAAGAAAGCCCTGAATGATAACTTCTTCGGCTTCTTCTTCATTCATGCCGAAGGTCATGAGCTTTATGAGCTGGTCATTATTGATTCTGCCGATTGCCGCTTCGTGAACAATCTGTGCATCTGCGGAATTGGCGGTGATTGCGGGGATTGAGCTGACAGTTGCCTCGTCCATGATGATGGAGTCGCACTGAACATGAGCTCTGCACTTTGCGTTGCCGATTGCGTTGGGATGGAAAATCTGGGTTGAGTTATCCTTTGCAACCGAGCGTGAAATAATCTGCGATGAAGCATCCTCGCCGTCGAGATAAACATCCATATCCGAGCGGGCATACTGATTTCCGTGGGTGAGAAGACGCTCTGTCATGATGAGCTTTGCGCCTGCCTTGAGATGAGCCTTTGTGTCTCTGACGGTTGAATCAACGCCCTTTATCTGAACCATTTCCATTTCGCAAACGGAATTTTCATCCTGCTCAACAACTGTAACGGGATTGAGAACTCTTTCGCCCTTGCCGTCGCCTTCGCCGTAATGCTTTTCAACATACTTAACTCTTGCATTCTTTCCGATATGGAAGGTGTGGATGCCGTCATGCTGTGATTTTTCATCGCCGCTGTTGTGGATTCCGCAGCCTGCAACGATAAGCACTTCTGCATCATCGCCGATGAAAAAGTCGTTGTAAACAAGGTCGTCAACGCCTGTTTCTGTTATGATAACGGGAATATGAACGCTTTCGTTTTTAGTGCCGGGTTTAACGATGATGTCGATGCCGGGCTTGTCCGTTTTGGTAACAATTTCAATGTTTGCGGTTGAGCGTCTTGAAAGACCCTCACCGTTTTTTCTTATATTATATGCGCCTGCAGGAATTTCATGGAGGTCAGCAATGGATTCAAGCAATCCCATATCTCTCTTTTCCATTGATTAATTCTCCTTTCCTCTGAAACCGCAGTTTTCGCTGAATTCGCCCATAAGCTGCGGGAAAATTTCTTCTTTTGTGCCTGTGTTTCTGACCTTACCGTCAGCAATAACAATCATCTTATCGGCAAGCTGCATTATTCTTTCCTGATGAGAAATGATGATAACGCTTCTGTGGCTGCCCTTGCTCATAGCCTTGAATGATTCAACGAGCATTGAGAAGCTCCAAAGGTCGATGCCTGCTTCGGGTTCGTCAAAAATAGCAAGGTCGAGCTTTCTTGCCATAAGGGTTGCGATTTCAATTCTCTTTGCTTCACCGCCTGAAAGAGAATAGTCCATCTCACGGTTGAGATAGTCCTTTGAGCAAAGACCGACGCTTGTCAGATAACCGCAGCATTCGTCAACGGGAAGCTCGCTTCCTGCGGCAAGAGAGAGAAGTCTGCGCACGGTGAGACCCTTGAATCTCGGGGGCTGCTGGAATGCATAACCGATTCCGAGCTTTGCTCTTTCGGTAACGGACATATCGGTGATGTCGATATCGTTATAATAAATCTTACCGCTTGTGGGTTTTTCTATGCCCATGATGAGGCGTGCAAGAGTTGATTTGCCGCCGCCGTTGGGACCTGTTATGACGGTGAATGCACCGTCGGGAATTTCAATATTAATATTATCGATAATTTCAAGGTTTTTGCCGTCGACTTCAACCTTGAACGAAACATTTTCAAGTCTTAACATATATCTTTCTCCGTTCGGAAGTTTATCAATTTATTATATAACAAATTATAATTATTATCAATAGGAAGTCATCGGAATTTTCTGTCGAGGCTTCTGTACTGAACAGCGAGCGCAACGTGCGGAATTCCGATATTTTCGCAGCCCTCAAGGTCAGCCGCCGTTCTTGCTATGCGAAGAATTTTATCATAGGCTCTTGCGGAAAAATCGAGCTTGTTGAAAATATCTTCAAGAAATCTGGTTGCTTTTTCGTCGAGCTTGCAGAATTTTCTTGTTTGTTCGGGAGTCATCTTTGCGTTGCAATTGATACCCGTTCCTGCAAGGCGTTCGAGCTGAATTTTTCTTGCGGCGTTGACTCTTTTCTTTATTTCTGCCGAGCTTTCGGAGGGCACTTTGCTTGAAAGGCTTTCAAAATCAACGGGAGGAACTTCGATGTGGATATCCATTCTGTCGAGAAGCGGACCCGAAACCTTGTTGAGATAACGTTTTGCCGCAACATCTGTGCAGTTGCACTCCTTTTGGGGATGACCTCTGTAACCGCAGGGGCATGGATTCATTGCGCAAACAACCATCGTTGTGCACGGATAAGTCAGAGAGGCGTTTGCTCTCGAAATGGTAACCTTTCCGTCTTCAATCGGCTGACGGAGAACCTCCATGGATGCTCTTGTGAATTCAGGCAATTCATCAAGGAAAAGAACTCCGTTATGTGAAAGCGAAATTTCACCGGGTCTGGGAACAGCACCTCCGCCTGAAAGCCCTGCGGGAGATACGGTGTGATGAGGTGCTCTGAACGGTCTTTCCCGGATGAGTGAAACACCCTCGGGCATTGCACCTGCTATGGAATAAATCTCCGTTGTTTCGAGGCTTTCCTCAAAAGTCATATCGGGTAAAATTGAGGGCAGTCTTTTTGCAAGCATGCTTTTGCCTGACCCGGGAGGACCGACCATTATTATGTTGTGACCTCCTGCAGCGGCAATTTCAAGGGCATATTTTGCATCTTGCTGACCCTTGACATCCTTGAAATCGGGAGGGAAAATCCCGAATGCATTTTCATTCTTTGCGAGTTCTTCATATTTAACGGGAAGCAGTTCTTCCGTTTTGTTAAGGTGGCCAATGACCTGATTTGCATTTTCAACGGCATAAATCTCAATGCCGTTCACAACCGAGCATTCGAGTGCGTTATCTTTCGGAACATAAACTTTCTTTATTCCGCTTTTCTTTGCTCTGATAACCATGGACAAAGCGCCGTTGACCTTGCGCACAAGACCGTCAAGCGATAACTCGCCGATGAAAGCGCTGTCACCGATGGGGCATTTAAGCTGTTCGGTTGCATAGAGAATTGAAACAAAAATGGGTAAATCGTAAATCGGGCCTTCTTTTTTGATGTCTGCAGGGGAGAGATTGATTGTAATACGGCTTTGCGGGAAGGAGAAACCGCTGTTTTTCATTGCGGAGCGCACTCTGTTGCGGGATTCATTGACAGATGCATCGGGCAGACCGACGATATCAACCCTCGGAAGACCCTGACCGAAATCAACTTCAACTCCGACCATGTAGCTTTCAATTCCGAAAAGCCCCATGCTGTTTATTCTTGCGAACACCATATCAACCCCTTTCTGTTTCATCATAATATAATACCATATTATAAAGAAAAAAACAAGAAAAAAAGCCGTCACAAATGTGACAGCTTTTTGGTTATATTGAATTATTTGCCGAACATCATGAGCAGGAAACCTGCTGCAACGGCTGAACCGATAACGCCTGCAACATTCGGACCCATGGCGTGCATGAGAAGGAAGTTGGTGGGGTTATATTTTCTGCCTTCAGTCTGTGCAACACGGGCAGCCATGGGAACTGCGGAAACGCCTGCAGAACCGATGAGGGGATTGATTTTTCCGCCTGTAATAAGGTAGAGAACCTTGCCGAAAAGCAGACCGCCGACTGTTGAGAAGCAGAAAGCTGCAAGACCGAGGAAAACGATCTTGATTGTGTCAAGCTTTAAGAATTCCGTGCCGTTGGTTGTTGCGCCGACTGTTACACCGAGCATGATTGTTACGATGTTGGTGAGCGCATTCTGTGCGGTATCGCTGAGTCTGTCGGTAACGCCGCATTCCTTGAGGAGGTTACCGAACATGAGCATACCGATGAGGGGAGCGGCATCGGGAATAAGGAAAGCAACAACAACGAAAACAACAACGGGGAAGATAATCTTCTCTGTTTTGCTTACGGTGCGAAGCTGTTTCATCTCAACCTTTCTCTCCTTCTCTGTTGTGAGAAGCTTCATGAGAGGGGGCTGAATGAGGGGGATAAGTGCCATATAGGAATATGCCGCAAGAGCGATGGGTCCGAGAAGATGGCCTGCAAGCTTTGAGGCAACAAGGATTGCTGTGGGACCGTCTGCGCCGCCGATGATTGCGATTGATGCAGCTTCCTGAGGAGTGAATCCGAGGAGAATTGCAACAACGAACGCAATGTAGATACCGAGCTGTGCAGCTGCACCGAGAAGAAGGCTTACGGGATTTGCAAGGAGAGGACCGAAGTCTGTCATTGCGCCGATTCCGAGGAAGATGAGGCAGGGGAAGATTGAGCTCTTAACACCTGCGTAAATCAGTCTCAGAACACCCGAATCATACCAATGAGCGCCTTCAACGATGTTTGAAGTGTCCATAAGACCTGTGGGGTCATCCATAAGACCTGCACCGGGCATGTTCGCAAGAAGAATACCGAATGCTATGGGAACAAGCAGAAGCGGTTCAAACTTCTTGACGATAGCAAGATAAAGGAACACAACGGAAACAAGAATCATAACTGCGTGCTGCCACTGGAGCAGAGCGAAGCCTGAACTTTCCCATATTCCTTTAAGGATTTCTGTGATAAATTCCATACGGTTGCTCCTTATGAAATAACAGCAAGAACAGCGTCTGTTTCAACTGTTGAGCCCTTTGAAACGAGAACCTGAGCAACTGTACCAGCGCAGGGAGCAACGATTTCGTTTTCCATCTTCATAGCTTCGAGAACGATGATAACGTCGCCTGCTGCAACAGTTGAGCCTGCGGGCTTGTTAACTGAAAGAATTGTGCCGGGCATGGGAGCTGTGATGTTTGTGCCGCCTGCAACGGGAGCTGCGGGAGCAGCAGGAGCAGGAGCAGCTGCGGGTGCGGGAGCTGCAGCAGGAGCAGGAGCTGCAACGGGTGCGGGAGCTGCAACAGGTGCAACAGGAGCTGCTGCAACGGGTGCGTCTGTAACGTTCATGATAACTGCCTGGGTTTCTTCAACCTCTACTTCATATGCTTTACCGTTAAGATTAACAACGTATTTCATAATAATTATTCCTCCACTTTTCTGATTGATTTGAAGCTGAGTTTGTTAAGCGGAATTCCGCTTTCTTTACTTACGATTGCCATGATTGTTGCTGCTGTGCGTTCGTCAACGTCAACAAGCTCTGTGATACCCTTGATTGACTTGAACATAAGTCTTTCGAGAGGGATACCGCTCTGGTCGCTTACGAGAGCCATAACAACTGCCGCTGTGGGTTCATCAACATCGATGAGCTGAATTGAACCTGCAGGAACATATGCAACGGGAGCTGCGGGAGCAGGAGCTGCAACGGGTGCGGCAGGTGCAACGGGAGTGACGGTAGCTTCGGGAGCTTTGTCATCTCCGATTGTGAGCTTGCTTTCGATTGATCTCATTATCTTTGAGATGCCGAGAATGAGAACGGTAATCAGAGCAAGTTCTGCCATAACAACAAGAATACCTGCAACAGCAACGAGCATGGTTTCGGACATGGTTAATGTGATTTTATCTGCAAACATAGTCGTCACCCTCAGTCAATTCTTGTGATTGTGTATGAGAATGTGTTCTTTCTGTCAGCTTCGCGCTTTTCGAAGAAAGCTTCTGCCTGAGTGGGGAATGCGATGTATGAAAGAACGTCTTCTTCGCATGTTGCTTTGTCGCCGAGATAAGCCTTTGCTTCTTCCATTCCGGGAGCAAGAGTGTCTGCGAATCTGCCTGTATAGGGCTTTTCTTCGCCGAGAACGAGCTTCTGAAGGTCTTCGCTTACCTTACCGGGAGCCTGACC
>JAZQTZ010000079.1:0-1659 GCA_045631105.1 Acutalibacteraceae bacterium | reverse complement strand
AAGCTTTTCTTTCTTTTCGGGATATACTTCAAGGTAATCCTGAATGGGCATTGTCTGTGAGTCAAAATGGAAATGCTTATAGTCGGGATTCTTGTCAAGAATGTCGAGGAGCATATCGACCATGTAGCCGAGCATATGCTGAGTTCTGCGAGCGGAGAAACGCCATTCTCTGTCCCAGTGTGTGTTGGATATAAAATGACACTGAAGCTTGTTGTTATCCATGTTTCTTCTCCTTATCCTTTGATTATTTTCATGATTTCGGCAAAGTTGTTGCAGAAATGTGAGCAAACTGCCTTTGTGCCGCTTGATTCGATGTTACCGCCTGCGATACCGATTGTGGTATAACCTGCAAGACGAACGGAGCATGCGCCTGCGCCGCTGTCTTCAATGCCGACAACTCTGTTTCTGTCAGCAAAAGCTTCGCCGAGACCTACGATTGAAGTTTCGGAATAGAGCCAGGGATGAGGCTTGGGTGAAAGTTCACCGAGTGTACCTACGCTGCCCTTACGAAGGGGGAAGCCTGCGGAAATGATTGCATCGTAGAAATCCTTGGGATCGCCCATTCCGAGGGTGCGGAATGCGGAAAGAATTTCGGGCCATGCCTTTTCATAAAGACCCGATGTAACAAGACCGATTTTAACGCCCATGTCCTTGAGTTCAAGAAGGAAATCCTTAACGCCCTCTGTGGGAGTGAATGCGCCTTCTTTGCCTCTGCCTGCCATGATTTCTTCCATTTCTCTGTGGGTATGTTCAAAATAGAAGTTGCGAGCCTTTTCAAGTGACTCACCGGGGCAGTATTTATCGATGCAATACTGAAGATGTTCGGAAACACTGTGGCCCGAAACAAAGGGAAGGTCAGCATCTTCAAGCTCAAACTTGGGATTGCCGAGCATGCTTGCGGTGCTCATCTGAATAATCCAGATCCAGAAATCTTCGCTTCTTACGGTTGTTCCGTCAAGGTCCATAAGAACAGCGTTGAGGGGATATTCTGTTTTAACGGGATAAACGGGATAATAAACGGGATATGCGATAGCGGATTTAACGCCTGCAAGGGTGTGAGTTCCGAATGAAACGAACTCAACTTTTTTGTCTCCTGTTGCAACGATGCAGTCAACGCCGTTTTTGCCTGTTACAAACTTGCCGTCTTCAGTTGTTTCGAGAAGGTGAAAGCCGCTCTCGGGTCCGACTGTTCCGAGGTCGGGAATTATGATGTTTTTGTCAAGAATCATTGCCTTGTTCCTTTCTGACATAAATTTTCAGTTTATTCTATCACATTAAATTAAATAAGTAAATCATTAAAATAAATATTTTAGAAATTATTTGTATTGAAATATACAGATATTGGTGATATACTGTATTGTGAATGAATTTAATTCAACTTTAGAGTGAAAAGACTTGAACTAAATACGCCGTAAAGGTCGGATTTCCGACCCATCGAAGCGTTTTTTTCTTCGTCATACGACAGTATGCCATCAGAAAAGAAACACTTCGCTGAATCAAAACTGCGACCTTTTCGGTGCTTCGCAGTTTTGAAAGAGCAGATTTTTGTCACAGCAAGGCAAAAATCTGCAGAAATACGAGGTTATTTCAAGGATTTTTAACGCAGATGTGGCAGAAAGATGCCTTTCAAAACCGTATGGAGTTCGAATCTTTTCACTC
>JAZQTZ010000078.1:0-10737 GCA_045631105.1 Acutalibacteraceae bacterium | reverse complement strand
GTTGCGGTATAGCCTTCGGGATGACCCGCATGAAGACCAACGCCTGAGGGATAAGGGAACATATCAAGAACGTAATATTTGGGTTTGGAGAAATCCCACACGTCAGTTTTGAAAGTGTTGTGGTCTTCCCAATATTTCTGCCACTTTTTTTCTATATTAGCGTAATCGTAATGAGCCATTTTGCTCTTCTTCCTTTCATTCAACCTTTATTTAACGAAAAATTAAGAATGAAGAATGAATAATTTCGGATAGGCTCCGCCTATGACCGATTTTTATTCGGGTACGGGCAAAGCCCGTCTTTAATTATTCATTTTTCATTTTTCATTATTAATTCACAATCAATCTTCTGTGAGAACTCCGCTCAGGTCAACAACGCTTGCGTCTGCCCAGAGTCTTTCGAGATTATAATATTCTCTTTCTTCGTGACCGAAAATGTGAACGATTGCGGTGCCGTAGTCAATGAGAATCCAGCCTGTTGCTCTGCCCTCAATGTGTTCAGGGTCAATGCCGAGACGCTGCTTGATTTCATATTCAACGTCATCTGCAAGCGATTTGACGTGGGTGTTTGAAGTGCCCGATGCGATAACAAAAAAATCGGAAACGATTGTTACCTCTTCGGTCTGGATTGCTGTGATATCAATCGCCTTTTTTTCGTCAAGAACCTTTGCTATCTCAAGAACGAGATTTTTTGAATCCATAGATTTTATCCTTTCATAAGCATGCTTTCGTAAGCATATCGTTATAGCATTCCACGGTTGCGGGGTGAATCGGCAAATCCGCAGAAACCAATTTTTTGATTGTGTAGCGTGCGGTGTAGAGAATCGCTTTTTCAAGGCTCTCATCCGCAAGCCGTCTCACAACGCCGACGTCGGGATAGTCTCTGTCTGCCGAAATGAAATCGGCTGTGTAGACTATTTTTTCGAGCAGGGTCATGCCCGCTCTTCCCGTTGTGTGCCACCTGACTGCGCCGAGAATTTCTTCGTCGGTAACAATTCCGTTTTCTTTGAGATACTGCGCACCCGAAAGCTGGTGCCACACTTTGGAATTCGTCAGGTCAACCTTTGTGAGCGCTTCGCCGCTTCTCTGCATAAGGTCAAGATGCTCATTCGGAGAAACGTTTTTCATAACGTCGTGAAGCAGACCCGCAAGCCTTGCCTTTTGAACGTCTGCGCCGTATTTTTCAGCAAGCACGGCGGCGCACTCGCTCACACATTCGCTGTGGTACATTCTGTATTCATCGAGCTTTTCGTTAAGAATCGCTCTGTAAGCCGAAAGACCGTCGTCATAAAGTCCGTTGGCTTCGATATATTCATAAACCTTCGGGTCGAGAAGAGAAGATTCTTTTCCCTTGGCAATCTCAACTCTGATTTCGGTTGAGCTGACCTCAAAAGGCTCGATATCGAGAAAAATTATTTTCTCCCTTTGCTCGGGAGTGTAGACCGACAAATCTGCGCTGAAGCCTTCTTCTCTTGATGCCGCACAGATGAATGCCAGCTCAAGAATTTCTTCCCATTTGTACCATTGGGTAAAGGTTGCAAGCATATCGGAGCCGATAACGAAATAAAGCTCGTCATCGGGAAAGATTTTTCTGAGTTCACGCAGGGTTTCAACGGTGTAGCTCTTGCTGCCCCGGTCAAGCTCCATTGAAGAAACTTCAAATCGGCTGTCTGCGCCGAAAGCAATCCTGCACATTTCCATGCGTTCTTCGCCTGCCGCAAGCTTGCCCGGCATTTTGTGAGGCGGAATGCACGAGGGAATTATCAGCACTTTGTCCATGCCGATTTTCTCCGCCGCCTCTTTTATCAGACGAACGTGACCTGCGTGGGGAGGATTGAACGTTCCTCCGAAAACACCGATTTTGATGGGAACCGCCCCTTATTATTTGATATTAACCTTTGAGTTCATGAGCTTTGCGGTTGCAACAAAAAGACCTGCTGCGCAAAGAACGTTGAAGATTGTTCCTGCGATGCCGAAGCTCAGACCGATGGGATCAGCCATGGTTGAGGTTGTGCTGTAGAAAAGACCGTCTGCGGTGAGAACGATTGAGAAGGGCACATACTGTGCAAGCACAACGCTGATAACCTGCATAACGATAAACACAGCAAAGAAAACAACAACTGCGGAGAAGCCGCCGAGCTTCTGCATGATTCTTGCGTTTGAAAGTGTGATTGCGAAATAAAGCTGTGCAATGAGAACAACTATTCTGATGAAGAGAATCAGAGCCGCAATGAGAATAACGAGCTTGATTGTTTCGGGGTCGGGAATGCCTTCAAAAAGCATTGTTATCATCTGAAGCGCCATCTTCACGTCTTCGCCGATCATTGCGGTTGCGTAAAGATAAACTCCGAAGAAAATGCCTGCTGCAACTGCGTAGCTGAGAAGCATCCAGCAGAAAGAAGTGATTGTTTTCGCAGCGAGAAGCTGACCGCTTGTTACGGGGAGGGTGAAGCTTAGATAGCCCTGACCGCCGAAAAGAGTCTTTTTGAAGTTTGAAACAACGCTCACAAAAGTCATAACGATTGCGAGAATGCCGGTTGCGATGAGAACGATTGTTGCAAGAGCGCTGAGCCATGTGATTTTAACAACGAATGCCGCCATCATGATGAGGATTGCAGCTGCGGCAACAACGTAAATCATGCCGATTGTGTGGATATTTGCTTTGAATTCATTCTTAATTAACTTGCCAAGCATTTGCAAACACCTCCTTGAAAAGATCTTCGATTGTTTTGCCTGCGGCGGTGATATCCTCCACCCTTGCCTTGACGAGAACCTGACCTCTGCCGATCATGAGAACGGAGTTGAAGATTTTTTCAACGTCATAGATAAGGTGGGTTGAAATAAGAATTGTTGAGCCTTCGGGATGATTCTTCATGATTGTGTCAAGAATAAAAGCTCTTGCAGCGGGGTCAACACCGCCGAGAGGTTCGTCAAGAACATAGAGCTTTGCATTTCTGCACATAACAAGGAGAAGCTGGAGCTTTTCCTGCATACCCTTTGACATAGTTTTGATTTTCTGCTTCTCGGGGAGTTGGAAAACTTCAAGCATCTTATATGCTTTTTCCTTGTTGAAATCCTTATAGAAATCAGCCATGAATTCAATTGCATCCTTGCAACGCATCCAGTCTGCAAGATATGTCTTTTCGGGAAGATATGCAACCTTCGCCTTTGTTACAACGCCGGGTGCATCGCCTTCAATGAGAACTTCACCCGAATAGTCATGGATAAGACCTGTAAGAATTTTAAGAAGCGAGGTTTTACCGCTTCCGTTGGGACCGAGCAAGCCGATAATCTGACCGCCTTCAAAGCTGAACGAGATATTTTTGAGCACCTGATGGCTGCCGTAAGACTTGCTGAGATTATTTACTGAAATAATTTCGGACATCTTTTTTCCTCCCGTAATTTTTCATTTTCACCGATTCAATATGCCGCAAAAAATCAAGGCATACTGCAATAGCATATATTATAACACTATCTATTATAAAATAAAAGACCTATTTTACGATTTTTTTGACTCAAAATTAAGGAATTGTAAATAAATAACAAAAAATCGGCCCACCTACGGTGAGCCGAAGATTTTTATATATCAAATTTGTCTGCTTCGAACTTTGTTCTGGGGTATGTTATATTTCCGTTTTCATCTGCAAAAGGTGAAAGATTATCGTTTTCATAAAGCTTTCTTTCTTCTTCGTTTGAGAAATCGGGAAGCTTATATTCCTTGCCGTCATTAAGACTGCTTCTCCAACCGAGAATAGCGGTTGCCGCCATTGCGCATGAACGGTAAGCGTTGAAATAAGGCTGTCTTTTTGAAAGAATGCAATCGATAAATTCGTATGTTGCGAAGTAGTCGCCGCCTGCATGACCGCAAAGCGAAGCCTTATCTTCATCAAACGGGAATTCAACCTTAACAACGCTTTCTTTTTCTGCGCCTTCGGGAAGATTCCAGTTATTATAGCAAAGACGGATATAATCTTCATCGCCTCTGACGGTTTCCATGCTTCCCTTTGAGCAGGCAAATCTGTACCAGTTGCCGTGACCGCCGAATTTTGCCCAGCCTGTTATTCTTGCGAGAGAGCCGTTGCTCATTGTGCAGAGCATAATCTGAACGGCATCCTTGACAGGTTCGCCCTCTCTTTCCATGCGCATATCATTGGGATAAACGCTTTTTGCATTGACTGCAACGGGAATTTCATCCGTTGCAATCATAAGAGGCGCAAGGGAATGAGTAAGATAATAACCTGAAGGCATCTGAGCTCTCCAATGGTTTCCGTCGGGGGTATAATGCGCATATTCCTCGGCGCTCATGGGATGAACATATTCGCCCTCGGAATAGATAACCTCGCCGAAGGTCTTTCCGTCATAAAGCTCTTTTATCTTACCGATTGTTGCAAAATATGCATAGTTTTCTGCGAGCATATAATAAGCTCCGCTCTTTTCAGCCGCGCGGCAGATTGCAACGCATTCGGCCATTGTAACAGCCGCCTGAGTTTCGCTGAGAACATGAATTCCTTTTTCGAGCGCCTTAACAGCAAATCTTGCATGGTCGCAGAAATAGTTTGCAAGGATAACGGCGTCAATTCCGCTCTCGATGAACTCATCAAAATCGGTGAAATACTTTGTGTCGTCACAACAATAAATCGAAGCGTTCTTGAATGTGCTTTCATCTCTGTCGCAGACCGCACCGATATATGCTTTGCCTGTAAGCACAGCCGCCTGAGCAAGATTCATTCCTCGTCTTGCACCGAAAACGCCGATGTTTACTTTCTTAAGCTCATTGTTTACGCTGAGCATCTTTGCAAAATTATATTCTTTGTCTACTGCAGGAACATCGGAATAACGGTTTTCTTTGAGCCATTTTTCCCATCGTGCTTCCATTTCGTCATCGATGATAACAGGCTGGAAACCGCCTTTGAGATAACTCTTTACTGCGGGAACTCGGAAAACATCCGTTGAAAGAGTTGCTTTTTCGCATCCGCTTTCATAAGCCGCCGCATTTGCGATATCGGCAAGATATTTGCCTGCGCCTCTGCCTCTGCATTCGGGTTTTGCGGCAACCATATGCACTCTTGCAACCTTGTTTTCCCAAAGAAGAATCGATGTTGTTGCAACGGGTTTGCCGTCTCTTTCAACAATGAAAACATAATTTTTATCATAACCGATTTCATTGGTCATGCATCTGTCATAAGCGGTGATATCATTGTTTTCACCAATAATAGAACCCTTGCAGATATCAACCCATGCCTGCTTATCTTCATCGCTTCCGTTGAAACGGCGGAAGCTGAAACCTGCATATGCCTCGGGATATTCAGCAGGAATTACTTTCTTGAACATTATCAACTGACTCATATTGCACCTCCGGATTTTTAACGCTTTTGTTTATTGCTGACTGTTATCGGGTTTCGCGGGCGTTCTGTTAAGAAACATATATGCCGTTACGGATATAATCAGCATAAGAACGGTTACCGCAAGAGGTGATTTTATTCCGTAAAACGGTGCACAAATAAGCTCAAAAACAACCTCGAATATTTCGGAAATGCCGATTGCTCTTGTCATCATTGTTATAACGCTTACGGCAAGACCTATCATTGAATAGACATTGACGATCTTTATCCATGTCAGTTCTCTGAGTTTATACGCAACGGCAACCGATATGATAACGAGAACCGAATAACCTGCCGCCGCAAGAATTTCCGCCGCATTTTCAAGACCTGCAAGAACTTCGGGGATAATCTTGATTATTTTCCATATGTAAGGTGCGCCGAGAAGAAGTCCGCACACAACATAAAATGTGAGCTTCATGTTTTTCTTGTTATCCATTTTCAACTGCCTCCCTGAGCGCTTTTGCAAGCTGGTCTGGGCATGAGGTTGTTTTGAACCCGCAGCGGATTCCCTCAAGCTTTGCAATAACATCCTTTGCATTCATGCCTTCAACGATTGAGCCGATTCCCTTGAGATTGCCGTTGCAACCGCCGTCAAAACGGACATTCTTAACGGTTTCGCCGTCAAGCTCAAATTCAATCATACGGGCACAAGTGCCTTTGGTTTTATATTTATAAACCATTGTTTATCACTCCTTTGGGGCTATTTTACAATATAATTTTTCTTTTTTCAAGTGAGAATATATATCATCGCAAAAATCAGCGAAAAATCCGCATTTTCCGCAAGGAGCAATATTGTTATCGGCAGAATGAGATTACTGTCGGAATCAAGGTTTATGGTTATCACCGCCCATAAGATTGGTCAGCATCGGCAAAAGATCAAAAAGCTTCATCATCTGCATTGCTTCATCGGCTTTTCGGCGTCTGTTTTCGGACAAAAGAGGTTTGAGCGCTTCAATCAGCCTTGTTCGGCTGTCGGTTTTGTTCATTGCTCCCATAATCGAGGTTATTCCCGACATAAGGCGTGCATTGCCGAGTATGTTTGATAAATCGGGCATACCGCCAAAGCCGAAGCTCTCTTTTTTCTCCGTTTTTTCTTCGGAAGAAAAGAGATTTTCGGCGGCGGCACGCAGATTTTCCATATCCTCATCGGAAAGCGAGGATATGATTTCGTTTATGTTATCCATATTAATATCCATACTATTTTTTACCGAACTGTTTCATGATTTTCTGCGCCTGCTCGCTTTTCAGAAGCTCCTCAAGAGCTTTTTTATCGCCGAGAATGCGCTTTATTTCGTTCACGCTGTTTTCAGGGAGCTTATTCTGCATCGCCGAAAGCATATCCTCAGGTCTGTTGCTCTTTGCCGATTTTGCAAGCTTCATAAGTTCCTCGGGAGAAAAATTTTGGTTACCCGTTGCAATCACCGCCTTTATCCAATATAATTACTATGTTATGAAACAAATTTGTAGAACGGAGATGATGATTTGAGAATCCTTGTTTTTTCGGATTCGCACGGTTCAACTTACCGCATGCGTGAGGCAATCTCCATGCACACCGAAGCGGATATGATTATTCATCTCGGCGACGGCGAAAGGGATATCGACCTGCTCAAGGACGAAATCGGCAGCAGAAAGGTTGTTCAGGTCTGCGGAAACTGCGATATTTATTCCCTTTTACCATATAACGAACTCGTTTCCGTTTCAGGGGTTAAGATTTTCTGTTCCCACGGTCATAACGAATTTGTCAAACACGGCACTTCTCATTTCGTTGAAAAAGCAAAATCAACAGGCGCCGCTATTGCATTATACGGTCATACACATCAAAGCGTTACCGCATATGATGACGGACTGCACATCATGAATCCCGGAAGCATCGCTAAAGGCGAATACGGAGCAATTGACATCACTCCGCAGGGAATCATGCTTCTGCCGATGAAAATATGAATATTCTCTTCTCCGTTTGAATATATATTGTTCAGGCGGTGAGATAAAATGTTTGTATTTTCTGTTAAAACATCAAAAACAAAAATTGCGGCTCTTGTTATTGCGATAATTGCGCTTGCCGCGGCGCTTTTTATGGTTATCGGTAAAGGAAAACAGCCTGCTGCAAACGATTCCGTTATCAACTACAAAGCGGAAACGGCGGCGGAAAGAAAAGCTTTCCTTTCGCAGTTCGGATGGAAGATTTCCGAAGATCCCGTTGAGGTGAGCGAGGTTATCATCCCCGAAAATTTTGACGACGGTTACACCGAATACGCCGAAATGAACAAGGCGCAGGGTCTTGACCTTGAACCGTTCAAGGGAATGCGTGCAAAACGCTGGACATATTCCGTTCTTAATTATCCAGGTCTTGAAAACACAAAATCCGTTCAGGCGAATCTGCTTGTTTTTGACGGCAGAGTTATCGGCGGAGATATCTGTTCTCTCGAACTCGGAGGCTTCATCAGAGGCTTTGATTTTCCCGTAAACGAACCCCCTGCAACAACATCCGCACCGCAGAGTGCAATTGTTATAGAAACAACAAAGGAAGAAACAACAAAAGGAAGTTGAAAATGAAAAACATCGTTTTAATCGGTATGCCCGGTGCGGGAAAAAGCACAATCGGAGTTCTTCTTGCAAAAACCTTGCTCATGGATTTCTGCGATACCGATTTGATTATTCAGAAAAAAGAGGGCAAGGCGCTCTGTGAAATCATAAAAGAAAAAGGCACCGACGAATTCATCAGAATTGAAGATGAAATCATCGGTGCGCAGAAATTCGAAAATTGTGTTGTTGCAACGGGCGGAAGCGCCGTCTACGGCGAAAATGCCATGAAAAACCTGAAAGAAAACGGCATCACCGTTTATCTCAAGGTCAATGCAGAAGAGCTTGAAAAACGCATCTGCAACATCCATACCCGAGGCATCGCAATGAAAGAGGGAACAACAATTGCAGAGCTTTATGCCGAGCGTTCGCCCCTTTATGAAAAATATGCGGATATAACGGTTGACTGCTCCGACAGCACACCCGAAGAATGCGTTGATGCAATAGCGGAGCTTCTTTAATGCTTATCGCATAAATAGACATTACACGTCGTTTTTTCACCTTTCCAACGGTTTGAGAAAACGGCGTAAATTTTTATTTTTTCGCCCTCAAGACCCTCGGGAAGTTCAAGGAAGAATGTGTTGTTTGCGTTCGTTCCGCAGACACGGTGTTCCCATTGGTTCGCTTTATAATCGGGCGCTCTTTCTGGGAAACCGCAGAGCTTTCCACCGATTTCGGCAACGCAGTAAACGCATTCCTCACCATGCTCGCCCTCAACGGCAACGGCAAGCTTTGAACCCTTTCTGTATTCGGGCAAAACAATCTCTCCGCTCTTTGCGAGCTGGATCTTTTTATAGCGGTAATGAGCCTGCATGTTATTGGCAAAAGGCTCTTTGATATCAAGGGTTTTGCCGTCTTTTATGAGCCTCACGGCATAGATTCTGTCAACGGGATTATCAATGCGCAGATAACGGATTTTTCCGTTTATTCCGTAATCCGCGACCATCTTTTTACCGTGCAGATCATAGGTTGTGTGAACGGTGAATATGACTATTTTTGATGTGAAATCGTCATCGGCGATGCTTGTTTTCACAAGCTCCGAGGTGTTCCATTTTTCAAGGTCGGTTGAATATTCGGCGCGGAGAGTAACCTTCTGATTTTCAACCTCACGGGTCTGATAATCAGGCTGAAAAAATTCAATTTCAACGCTGTCGCACTCGATTTCTTCGCCGAAATCAACTCGCAGACATCCGCCGTTGATTCGCAGATTATCGTCAAGATATGTTTTGCTCTGACCGTCAAAGAAGGTGTCGGGATTACCGTCAAACATATTCTTCGCTTCACAGCCACGGAGCTTATATGTTTTCTGATTGAAGAAAGCATCCCTTGCCGCTTTCACTTCGGGAATTTCGGTTTCACCCGAACGGAACAGACTTCTGCTTTCGAGCGCATCGTTATTTATTGCAAACATTGCCGCTTCATAAAGAAGCTCGCCGTTTTCGGGATAATCTTCTGAATTTTCAAGAGTGCCGAGATAAATCGGCGCTTTTTCTTTTATGTCAATATTTTCGTCTTTGAGAATTTTAACTTCAACGGGAGTGCCGTCTTTTTCTTCTTTTATTATCTCATATTCGCAATTAAGAAGCATGGGTTCAGCTTCGGATTCAACTGCAATTTCGATAAGAGAAGCACGGAAAGGCATGAGTTCAATTTCAACAATATTGCCTTTTCTGAAAATTCCGAGATGCTTTTCATAGGGATGGTGAATATTGACCGCAACGGGCAAATCCGTTGATATGCCTACATCTTCGCCGATTTTTATCCGAATATTTTTTGTTTCCCATGAGTTGTTACCCGTGGAAATGAATCTCTTTGTGGCGCTTCCCCTTGAGCAGGCATTGTTGCCGTATTCTTCGGGCAGAATCATGCCGTTGACAAGGATTTCTGCATTCCTTGCATGGAGATTATAAATTCTTGCGAGTTTCGGAAGCTCGTCATCACGCATGAGCCACGGATTGCCGTAGATTTCGGGAGCAAGAATGAGCGAGCGGTTAAACGCCTGATAAATAAGCTCATCTTCGAAATAATCAATGTTCGACGAAATGCAGACGCCGTGGTCTTCCGCAAGGCGCTCAAGATTATCGGTATGACCCCTTGTGAACATGAATCCCCTGTGATGCATAGCTGTCTGTTTGTTGCACGAAAGAATATCAACATAGGTTTCATCGCCGTTCCAGAGATAGGTTGTGATATGTTTTTCAGCTTCAAAGAAATTAAGGCGATGATTAAGTACAACAAGATCGGGCGAATATTTTCTGCACTCCTTGAGCATATCCGCAAAAACGCCGGCCTTTTCGGGGCGCAGATGACCGCAGACGCCGTCAAGCTTGAAAAGAGCGAAATCATAATCACGGCAAAGGTGAACAAAGAAATCAAAACGCTCTTTTTCTTCTTCGGGAGTGTCGCCGAAACCGTCGGGACTGCCCCAAAGACCGAAGCGGATGCCGATTTCCTTTGCTTTTTCAACAACATTTTTATATCCTTCGGGATATTGCGCACGGAATTTTTCGCTGTTGACATTGCCGTAGCCTTCGCTTGCACCGTCGAAGTTGCCTGCATCCCATGCATAAATGCGCAGATTCATGCCGTAGGTATCCTTGAGATATCTGAAAAATTCAAGGTTGATGAGAGTCTGTTCTTCGGTTGCGCCTTCGTTTGTGTTGTTTATCCACGAAAAATACTGCGGTATCGACGGAGTGCAGTTATCCGCACCCGCATTTTTTGCTGTCTTTTCCATAAAATCACCTTATTCCATGCTGTCAATAAAAAGCTGTGACCA